>USOG01000004.1 GCA_900556365.1 uncultured Collinsella sp. | reverse complement strand
GCAAGTGCGCACCGCACGCCGGCGAAGGTCCATGAGTGGGCCTCGACTGCTGCCGACCGCGGCATCAAGGTGATTATCGCTGCTGCCGGCAAGGCTGCTCACCTGGGCGGTGTCGTGGCTGCGTTTACGCCGCTGCCGGTCATCGGCGTGCCTATGAAGACGAGCGATCTGGGTGGTATGGACTCGCTGCTGTCGATGGTGCAGATGCCTTCGGGCGTGCCCGTTGCCTGTGTGGCCATCAACGGTGCCAAGAATGCTGCCATTTACGCCACGCAGATTTTGGGCGCATGCGACCCCGAGTACCGCAAGGTTATCGAGAAGATGAAGCAGGAGATGGCTGACGCCTAAGCGCTCTGCCAGTCCATTTGCAGCATAAGGAGAGCCATGTCCGACTATCAGGGAAAGCGTTTTTCGGCTTCTCAGATTCCCGATCCAGCCAAGTCGGGAGCAGCCCGCGCGCCGCAGCAGGGTCGGACATCCTCTCCTCAGCAGCCGCGCACTCCGCGCCCCGTGACGCCGGCGAAGCATCGCCGTCAGGATACACCTGCTGCTTATCGTCCTTCGTCATACAGTACGGCCAAGAAGTCACCTCGCTCTTCGACGCATACCGCGCCATCGAGCTATACCGAGCCGCCGTGCAAAAAGCGCCGCTCCGTTATCCCCATCTTGCTCATCATTGTTGGCATCGGCCTCATCGTTGCCGCTGCCGCCATCTTTATCAACGCGCAGATTGGTTATAAGCAGGCGAGCGAGTCGTATCAAAAGATTGAAAAACAATATGTGAGCGACAAGGACGCCAGCGGCGTGCCAATTATCGACTTCAATGCGCTTGCCCAGACAAATCCCGAGGTTGTGGGTTGGATTTATGCGCCCGGCACCAACATCAACTACCCCGTGGTGCAGACCAACAACAACTCCAAGTACCTCAACACGCTGTTCGACGGCACCGCCAATGCGTCGGGCGCCATCTTCTTGGATAGCGACGACACCGCGCCGGGCATGGTGGATCAGCAGACCACGATTTACGGCCATCACATGAATGACGGCTCGATGTTCAACGTGATTTCGAACACGACCGATCAGGCGACGTTCGACAGCATGGAATACGTGTACTACATCACGCGCGATGCGACGTATAAGTTGCGCCCGCTGGCGACCAAGGTGGTCGAGGACACGTATGCCAAGGCGCGCACGCCCAACTTTGAGGGCGATGACGGACTGAAGAATTACTTGTCCGAGATGCTCGACGGCGCCTCGGCCGTGGCGAGCGACGCCACCGATCGTGCCGTTTCGGCAACCAAGGTCGTAACGCTTGTGACCTGCCGTTCGCTGTCATTTAGCAATACGCGCGCAGTCATGGTGCTCACGCCGGTCGAGGAATAAAGTGTCCGAGGGCCCCGTCCCAAAAAGACTACCCTGGAAAGCAAAAGGAGAAATGATGTTTGAGAATGGCAAATCGATGCCTTCGGTTGATGCTTGGCTGCGCGAGGCCAAGGCCGATGCTTCGGCGGCTGATTGTGGGATGTACCTGACACACAACGGCGTGGTGCGCGCGACGCCCAAGGCCGAGGCGCGTGGGGTCGAGACAGATGGTGTGGCGCCTGGACATAAGGTGGGCGGCATGGTGTTCGGCTTCGATGCCGAAAAGGTACAGGCCGCTATCGAGGCAACGCGCGCGATGCCGGGTATCGGCTATGTGCGCGTGTGGCTGGCGAGCGGCGAGCTCGCCGTAGGCGACGACATCATGCTCGTGCTCATTGGCGGGGACATTCGCCCGCATGTTGTCGATGCACTGCAGGCGCTCGTCGGTACCATCAAAAATGAGTGCGTGAGCGAGGTCGAGCGCGAGGCGTAGAGGCTTGCGTCGATAGAAGGGTCGTTTATAAAAATGCCCGCCGGTACGTGTGATACCGGCGGGCATTTTGCGTTTTGTGCTCGGCGGACGCTACACGCGCGTCGCATCCTTGGGGCTCATGGTCATGCTCTGGAAGCGGTTTTCCATGTAGTCGTTATCAAAATATTTGCCGTAGAACTGCGCGACGGGAATATCCGGCTCCGTGCCGTTGACGCGCTGGTACCAGTAGTCGAGCGACTGCAGCGTCATGACGCCGTCGACCAGCATAATGACGGTAAAGATGACGGTAGCCGAGTAGCGACTCTTCCACGGAATCATGTTGATGAGCCTGAGCAGCCTCGGCAGCAGCAGCTTGATCCAGATAAGGCCACCCAGGCCCCACAGGCAGGCAAAGCCCGTGCAGGTGCGTCCGCCCGTAAGGACGGCGAGTGGGTCGGGCATGCCGAACAGCTTCATGTGCGAGTAGCTCCACGAGACCACGCCAAATGAGGTCTGCATAAACCAGCCCACGAACACCTCAAAGCTCGCGCCGAGCACAGCGCTTACCAGGAAAATGATGATGGGGTTCTTTTTATAGAAGCGGTTGAGCACCATGGTCATGAGTACGGCACCAAAGCCATAAATGGGGCTGAAGGGACCAAACAGCATGCCGGCGCGGTCCTGGTAGACGCCTGGGTCGTCGACCGTCATGTGCCAGATGTCCTCGGCGATCAGGCCGAGCACGCAGCAGACGAGGAATACCCAGAACAGGTTGAAATAGTTGAGCTTGATGTAGCCCTCGCCGGTTTCATCGCGGCCGAGCATGCCCTCGGCGGCGGCGTCGCGGTCGAGCATCTCCTGCAGGCGGCGCTGCAGTTCGCGCTCCTGGCGCAGCGTGGGGTCGACGGTTGCCGAAAGCGCGACGAGGATGCCGAGCTGAATGGCAGGGCGCAGCAAGAAGGGCCCGATGCCCTGGAGCATCACGTCGACCAAAAGCTCGACGACGGTGAATGCAATAAGGATGTAGGACAGGCGGGCGGCGTTGCGGCGCTGGTTTTTGATAAGGTCCAGGCCAAAGATGATCAGGATGACGGCACTTGCCGCAGAGAGCATGATGCCGGCGACGATAAGGCCGACCGCGACGAGTGTGTTGTCGCCGAGCTTGGCGGCGGCGTTGCCGTTGATGAGCGCGGTGATGACCTGCCACATAAAGGCGCCGACCGACGGGAGTGTGCCCACGCCGGACAGGATGCACAGGACGGCGTACACCTTAATGATGAGGGGAATCTTCTTGACCTCCGTGGCGCTGGGGACGCTGGGGTCGAGTTCGTTTCGATCCATACAGAACCTTTCTCGCTTTGTCCTAGGCTACAAGGATACGCCGCCGACCTGCCAAAAGACAGGACGAACGTCCCAATTGCAACTTTGTAATCCCCAACGGTGGACGCGGCGGTCATCTGGGGCGCGGGCGCTTGCACTGGACGGACCGATAAAATGTTTGGCCGCAAAACGGATTATTAGCTCGGTGGGCTTTTAAAAAGCGCTGCTCATGCGCTGGGGAGCGCGTCGCGCCGTGCGTATAATAAGGCGGGTAACGCCAAAATACGAGGCTCTGAGGGGATGCCATGTCTCAAGAAACCATCCGCGCGGCCGAGCGTGCCGCGGGACAGGTGAACGCCATGTCGACGTATGATCCGGACTCCGACCAGCTGCATGAGGAATGCGGCGTTTTTGGTGTCTGGGCGCCCGATCGCGACGTGGCTCGACTGACGTACTTTGGCCTGCGTGCACTGCAGCACCGTGGCCAAGAATCGGCGGGAATCGCTGTTGGTGACGGCGGCACGGTTATGGTCCGCAAGGATCTGGGCCTGCTCGACCGCGTGTTCTCCAATGCCGACTTGTCGACGCTCTCCGGTCAGCTGGCCGTGGGTCATGTGCGCTACGGCACCGCCGGCGCCAAGAGCTGGGAAGCCTCTCAGCCGCACCTCTCTACCATCAATAGCGTCATTATCGCGCTCGCGCACAACGGCACCCTCGTCAACACCGACGAGCTGCGCCGCCAGCTGATCGAGCTGGGCGTGCCGTTCCTCTCCAACTCGGATTCCGAGGTCGCGACCAAACTCATCGGCTACTTTACTCAGCGTACAGGCCATCTGCGCGAGGGCATTCGCAAGACCATGGAGCTCGTGCGCGGCGGCTACGCTATGACGCTCATCAATGAGCAGGCGCTCTACGCCTTCCGCGATCCGCACGGCATTCGCCCGCTGGTGCTGGGCAAGCTGGTGGACGAGGGCCTGGACCAGGCAGATGCCGCATCCGTTTCGCAGCTGCCGTCGCAGGACGGCGCCGCGACGGTCGATGCCACTACCCATGTCACGCGCGCCGGCGGCTGGGTCGTCGCCTCCGAGACCTGCGCGCTCGACATTGTGGGTGCCGAGTACGTCCGCGACGTCCGTCCCGGTGAGATTTTGCGCATCAGCGCCGAGGGCCTTGTGTCCGAGCAGGGCGTGCCTGCCGCCGAAGAGCCTGCTAACTGCATCTTTGAGCAGGTCTACTTTGCTCGCCCCGATTCCATCATGAACGGCAAGAGCGTCTACGCCTGCCGTTATGACATGGGTCGTCAGCTGGCACATGAGGAGCCCGTCGACGCCGACCTGGTCATCGGCGTGCCCGACTCCGGCCTGCCGCCCGCGGAGGGGTATTCGCACGAGAGCGGTATTCCCTTTGGCGAGGGCCTTATCAAGAACCGCTACGTGGGCCGTACGTTTATCGAGCCCACGCAGGAGCTGCGCGCCATGGGCGTGCGCATGAAACTCAACCCGCTGCGCGACAACATCGAGGGCAAGCGCCTGGTCGTCATCGACGACTCCATCGTGCGCGGCACCACCATGGTGCAGCTCGTCAAGATGCTGCGCAACGCCGGCGCCAAGGAGATTCACATCCGCATCAACTCGCCTGAGGTCATCTGGCCGTGCTTCTACGGTATCGATACCGACGTGCAGTCGCAGCTTATCAGCGCCAACAAGACAGTCGATGAGATCTGCGAGTACATTGGCGCCGATTCGCTGGCCTTCCTTTCGGTCGAGGGCCTGCTTAAGATCATGCCCAAGGGCGGTTACTGCGACGCGTGCTTTACCGGCCGCTATCCCGTGGCGATTCCCGAGAGCTTTGGCCGCGACAAGTTTATGGAGGGCTTTAAGCCCCGCAACCTGGACAAGCCGCTGCACTTTGACGACGATGCCGTGGTCGAGAAATACGACGACCGCAGCTGGGAAGAGGAGCACGGCGAGGCCTAAAACCTGCCATTTAGGGACAGGTTTATTTTGGTAGGTTTTACCTGCCGTTTTGTTGATATGACGGCGCGTGCTGTTATGGCGCGCGCCGAAATGAACGCAACTATGAGCACCGTTTGGCGCCCGCGCGGCGCCACGGTAATGGGAGAGGAAGGCTCAGATGAGCGACAGCAAGCATGTGACGTACGAGGACGCCGGCGTCGATACCGCCGAGGGCGGCCGCGCCGTCGACGCTATTAAGCAGATGGTCAAGGACACCAACCGCCCCGAGGTTATCGGCGGCATCGGTGGCTTTGGTGGCCTGTTCTCGGCCGCCGCGCTTAAGGATATGGAAGACCCGATCCTGATCAGCGGCACCGACGGCGTGGGTACCAAGCTCGTGCTCGCCCAGATCATGGACCGTCACGAGACGGTGGGCCAGGACCTGGTCGCCATGTGCGTCAATGACATTTTGGCTTCGGGCGCCGAGCCGCTGTTCTTCCTGGATTACGTTGCCATCGGTCACATTGAGGCCGAACACATGGCAAAGATCATCAAGGGCGTGGCCGACGGCTGCAAGCTCGCGGGCTGCGCGCTCGTGGGCGGCGAGATGGCCGAGCACCCGGGTGTCATGGCCCCGGCCGACTACGACCTCGCTGGCTTTACTGTGGGCGTCGTCGACCGTCCCAAGATGCTCGACCCCGCGAACGTTCGCCCCGGCGATGTGATCCTGGGCCTGCCCTCCACTGGCGTGCACTCCAACGGCTACTCGCTCGTGCGCAAGGTTATCGGTGTCGACGGCATCAAGCCGGGCACGCCCGAGGCTGCTGCTAAGGCCGAGGAGCTAAGCCTTCCGCTCGAGGAGCTCGGCGGCGCTTCGCTGGCCGACGCCCTGCTGGCCCCCACGCGCATCTACGTCAAGCCGATTCTGGAGCTGCTCCGTGGTGGCGCCAACGTTCATGCCATTGCCCACATCACCGGCGGCGGTATTACCGAGAACCTCAACCGCGCGCTTGCCGACGACGTCGATGCCGTGGTCACCCGCAACGGCGTCGAAATGGGCTGGGACGTTCCGCCCGTCATCACCTACGTGTCGCGTCAGGCCGAGCTCGCGCCCAACGAGGCATGCAAGACCTTCAACATGGGCGTTGGCCTGTGCCTGATCGTCGCCCCCGAGGACGAGGCCGCGGTTACCGAGGCCCTGGTCGCGCTGGGCGAGAAGCCGTTCCGCGTGGGCGAGTGCGTCGAGGGCTCCGGTAAGGTCGTGTACTCCGATGAGCGCTAACGAGCAGATGGCTGCTGCCGAGGGCCTGGGCTTTGTGCCCTACACCCGTCCGACCGGCACCGATACGGCCGAGCCGCTCAAAATCGGTGTGCTTATCAGCGGTTCGGGTACCAACCTGCAGGCGCTGATCGACCTGATCGCCGCCGGCAAGCTCAACGCCTCGATTGAACTTGTGGTGTCGAGCCGTCCTTCGGCCAAGGGCCTGCAGCGCGCCGAGCGCGCGGGCATCCAGACGCTCACGCTGTCCAAGGATGTCTACGCTGACCCCATCGCCGCTGACGAGATCATCGCGCACGAGCTTCTCGATCGCGGCTGCGAGTATGTGGTCATGGCTGGCTACATGCGCATGGTGCACACGCCTCTGCTGGCGGCGTTTCCCAACCGCGTGGTCAATCTGCATCCGGCGCTGCTGCCGAGCTTTACCGGTGCGCATGCGATTGACGATGCCTTTGCGCGCGGCGTCAAGGTGACCGGCGCGACCGTGCACTTTGCCAACGAGGTCTACGACAACGGCCCCATTATCGCCCAGCGTGCGCTGTGTGTCGAGGAAGGCTGGGACGTCGACACGCTCGAGGAGCACATCCACGCGATCGAGCATGTGCTGTATCCCGAGGTCGTGCAGATGCTCGCCGACGGCCGCGTCCACGTGCTGGAGAGCGGCAAGGTCGCAATTGACCCGGCACGCTAGCGCGTGTAAACAGGTCACCTAGGTTTCTTTGTGACATAAGCAATCGAAATAGCCGCTTGGGGCATATGGAACCACATGTGCCCCAAGCGGCTTTTACCATCTCTTTGATTTCGGGCTCCTGATAACGTGACAGGTGGGACCGAAAAATGGGGGGGTGGTTGGCTGCGCGCATGATATGGATATCAGCGGCGATTTCTCCATCTCGGTAAATAAAGATGGCTTCAAGTTCAGTATCGGTTCGAACTTCGAGGTAGCAACCCTGTTCAACGATTTTCTTGCACTGACACCCATGTCATGAGCAAGGATAACTAGCCGGTATAGAGTCGCTTGAGCGGGTATGTGTCTGTTCAAGTGACCCATCGATTTGTTTAAGAAATAGTTAAACTACGAAACAAACGGCACGTGGGTAACTCACGACTCAGCGAGAGTAAAAGGAATAGGAGAAGAAGGTTCATGTTTTGCCCCAAATGTGGCAGCAAGATTGGTGATGATGCGCGGTTCTGTACCGAATGCGGTCTGCCCTTGGGCGGGCTCTCGGGCAAGACTGCGGCCGAGGAGGGGCCCAAGGCCGAGCCGTCGGAGCGAGAATCATCGTCCGCTGAAGTCATAATGGAACCCACAGATACCGAAACGGACTCTGCGATAGGATCCGCGAATGCCGAGTCCACAGCAGAACCGAGCCCCGAGCCGGTCTCGAAGACCGCGAATAGCGGTCACTCCCAGATGTACAACTTCTTTATGCAACGCTGTCAGGTCGGTAACCGCCTAGTGCCGCAGTTTGCTATCATGATCGCCGCATTTATCGCCGCTGCAGGCATCGCTTACGCTGCTTTCATGCTCTACAAGAACGTCATCGAGCCCAATCTCCAGCAGCAATCCGTGCAACAGGAGCAAGCGACCGAAAGGCCCAAGAAGGACGAGAGAGCGGTCGAAGAAGTTGTCTATACGTTGGAGGCAAAGTCATTGACGGTGTCTGCTCCGGTCGACCCTATGCTCGAACAGGGCGAGCGGAGGGACATGGAATGGTCCTATCCGCAACTTAAGAGCTCCACCAAAGACGACGTTGCAGACAAAATTAACAAGGCGATTCTCGAGCCCCTTCAAATTGATGCGGAGCGAACGAATCGAGCATCAGATAATGAGCAATCAGATGCTGAGTTGTACCCCGACGGCGAATTTCCCTGCATATCGAGAAACGTGACGGTTACGTACATGGATGAGAACTTTTTCTGTATCCGTGACGAGCGCTATTCGACGGGATGGGGTCCGCATGGCGGCACGGTTGTGACTGGTGTTATTTTTGATTTGCATACGGGTGATACTGTTAGTCCTCAGGACATGTTTGGCATTGATACCGAGGATCTTGCCAGTTCCATGAGTTCGGCAGTTTGGCCGTATCTTACGGAAATGGGCAGAGAACATCCGTCTGATTACAATTCGATGCTCATGCGGAGCAATTCTTCGGACTATTCAATCAAGGGCTCAACGTGCTTGTGTGTGACATCCAAGGGACTGGTGTATCACACCGAAGACTATGAGCTCGGTTCTTTTGCGGACGGCAATTGCGAGATTTTGGTTGCGTCCTGGGATGATGAGTCTCAAGTTGGGTCCGAAGTAATCCCTGATGAGGTCAAGGACGGTACAACGGTGAAAGTCGATAAGGAGGACTAACATGTTCTGTCCCAACTGTGGATTTGAGCTTGATGGCGATTTGCGATACTGCACCGAGTGTGGCTATGCACTCGAAGATGCAAAGGCGGTGCTGAACTCTGCCGGCAACGAAGTGGCAGAAGAGCCTTCCGTTATCAATGAGGCTGCGGAAGAGATTTTCGCTAGTGACGAAACGGAGAAGGAACCTTCCGCCGGTGCCGAGGCGGGGGAGGAAAAGTCGCCCGTGGAGAGCGAGCCCGTAGCGGACGAAGAAGACGACCGGCCCAAGGACGACGTGTCGTCCGATGCAACGCCTTCGATTCCAGCCGTGCGCGCCGACCGGCCAAAGCCGAGCAATCCGGTCGCCAAGCCCGTCGCGGCGCCAGCCCCTGCGCCTGCGGCGAATGTATCCGCACAGAAAAAGGACCCCAAGGCGCTCTATATCGTCGGTATCATCGTTGGCCTGGCAGCCATTGCCATCTTTAGCTACCTGCTGTTCTTTAGCAAGTCCAGCGACGACGTTGCCCATTACGGCCAGGACAAGGCCATCGTGGTGGCCCAAGAATCCAAGATTACCCCGACCGACGCAAAGGGCGAGAAGATCAAGAAGTACTCGGTGACCCTGAACGGCGACAACGGCTACAGCACCAATGCTGAGGTTAAGGGTGACGAGGGCTTCACGGTAAGCCAGTTTCCCGATATCAAACCGGGAAAATATACCCTCACCGTTAGGGACTCCAAGTCAAAAGTCGAGTGGAGCATTCCCGTCAAAGTCGTCGATAACTCTAAATCCACTGATGCCGTAAAAGAGGTTTCCCTCGAGGTGCCTAAGGCCAACGAGGCCGATACAAAGACAGGCGAAGGCGACAAGAAGGATGGAGGCGCCGCTGCGGACAATACCGCTGCGTATGCCGCTTACAAGCAAAAGTGCCAGGAATATCTCGCGTGTTATGGAGAGCCACGAATTGTTGAGGTGACTGATTCTGTCTATGCGATGCGGGGGCTTTGTCTTGTCGACCTCGTTGATTTTGATCAGGATGGCCAGCCTGAGCTCTTGACCGTTGTGAACGGTATGAGCGATGACGAATTAAAGAGCGCTTGGAATGGAGATATAGAGGGACTTCAGAAGTCCTACACCGTAGAGGTTTGGTCGGCAGCTGATGGTGGCGTCAAGAGGCTTTACAGTCAAAATTGGCTTGATAACAGCAATGGAGGAACGATGTTTCTTCCGCTGATTAAAGCGGATGACGGCAGCATCCTCGTAAGCCAAAGAACATATGAGATGAGCAATGCGATTACGGCATTGCTTGCTGGCAGGCAGGCTTTGGCTGGGGACAATACTTCGGTATACGGCAAGAAAGGCGATGTTTTTTTGCTTGTAAGCAACTACGAGTCCTGGGGAGTTGCGCCGAGCGAGGGCAATGGCTACGAATACTATTATGCGTCGGAGGGCAAGGACATTTCCGAGACGGACTATAATGCCCTATATCAGCAATTTGGCTATGGGCACAATTACCGGACATACTACTTCTTTGATTTTTCAACCTCAGGTTACGGCTCTATTTCGGGGGAATCCCACGTCGATCCCAATCAAGTTGCGGAAGTCACCAAAGATACGCTCAAAAAGGTGGGAATCGAATAAAAACTGAAAGGGACTTGGAAAACTGTTTCCAAGCCCCTTTCTTATAGTAGTTGCTCGAGTCCAACAAGCCTCGCGCTGCTTGCTTGAGCCGCTCTATTTTGACACGCTTTGGTAAATCCACTCTTGCTAAACAAGTAATACTGTTTGGTCGGCCGACCCAGCAGCGCGCTGCGCCGCTCGAGTGTTTCAAGAACATCGGTATCTACGGGCTCGTTTCTCCATTTGCACTCGCCAACGATGAGCTCCCCATCGGCGCCCTCTAACACAACGTCAATCTCTTCTTGCCGGTGCGTGTTCGGGTTCGTGCCCCACCAAGAGCCGATTGCCTTGGGCAGCACATCCAGCTCGCTCTCAACAACCTGCCGCATCAACCACTGGCGGCATACCTCTTCAAATGCAGGACCCACAAAGGTGGACAAATCATGCCTGGCGATGCGCGCGGCCACAGCGGCTCCGAGCCCCTCCTCAATTGTTCCTGCGTACTGTGGAACAAAACGATACCAAAACCTAAACAGGTTATCGCAGATCCGATAGACTACCTGGCGTTTTGTTGCCTTTACAACAGGCGTGACGCGCTCAACGATTCGCAGCTCGATCAATGCGTCGAGCAGCCGCGCGACCTGTGGCGTTGCGAGGTGGGTAACATCGGCAATCTCTTTGGAGCGTACATAGCCGTTGGCAATGGCGGTTATGACGGCATTGTAGATAGCCGGGCTGCGGACCTCTTGCAGCAGATAGTTCTGGGGTTCGGCATACAAAAACGCATCTTGACGCAACAGCGCATGCTCAAGGTTCCATTGAGTGGAACGCGTGCCATCGAGCTGTGATAGATAGAGCGGCATCCCGCCAACAACGGAATACAGCTCGATGACCCTTTCGATGGGTGCATCGGGAAGCATGAGCGCCACGTCGAAGATGGTGAAGGGGTCAATGCGCAGCTGCATGGTGCGGCGTCCATAAAGAGGGCTTTGGTGTCCTAGTACCTGGTGTTCCATAAAGCTCATGGACGACCCGCAGAGTACGAGGAACAGCTTGCTCGTGTCTTTATGTCGATCGATAAGCGTTTGCAGGCACGAAGAGATGCCCGGATCGCTCTCGGCGAGGTAGGGATACTCGTCAATAATCAGAACGATTCGCTCTGTCTTGGCGTGTTCGAAGACGGATTCGAGTGCAACCTGGATAGAGGGGAACGCTGCTCCTGCGGCGCTATCGCCAAGTATCTCGCGGCTGAGCAGCGCGAGATTTTCGCTTGCAACGGTTTGCTGCCCAGTAAAGAAGATCACATGGGGTTTGCCCTGTGTAAAGGCGTGAAGCAGGCTAGTTTTACCTACGCGACGCCTTCCATAGACTACAGCAAACTGAAAGGAACTCTTTTGATAGGCGGTTTCCAGGGATTCAAGCTCTTCCCGACGTCCAACAAACATGATGTGCCTCGCTCATATACGTATTGCTAACATATATATTACTAACACGTATATGAGCGGCTTTCCACCCGTCAATCGGATGGCAAGGAAATGACAGCGTTTCTACTTAACGAGGCGCTTGAGTTTGGCATAGTCCTGAATTTGCTTTTTGCGCTTGGCGTTGAGGAGGTTGTTGAGGTCGAGCTTCTCAGCGGTGCAGCGTTTGAGTAGCGCGGAGCTATCAAAGCCGTTTGACTCAATGTCTTCATCCAGATCGTGCTTGAGCTTGGTCCATTTATTGAGCTGCGAGCGCACGTAGGCCGCGGGACGTTCTATCTCGTTGGCGATGTCGCGTACGCTGGTGCCCGTTCCAAACAACTCGCGTATCTTTGCCGTCTCCTTGCGCGTGCGCTCATTTTTGGCATCGGTCTTGCATCGATCGCTGCAGTAGTGCCGTTTGACGCCACGATGCCCGGCAAGTGAATAGGCGCGTCCGCACTGCTCGCAATAACCAATTTTGACGGTGCTCAGCTTGCGTGAAAAATCAAACCAGAGCCACGAGAGATAGCCGTCAAAGGAGAGGAACCCTGTGGACTCGTTACCCTGGAACACATCCACGTGCGCGCCCGAGAGATGCGAGATCACGAGCGCCTGCACCAAAGCAGTGAGTGCATCGCGGTCATCATTTTCAAGTTCTTCGCGGCGCTCCTGGATATCTGCTTGAGGGTCGATTACATAGAAGCTCTCCTCGCTATTGCTGACCTTGAGTCGCGCTGAAATCTCCGAGCTGGAGTTTTCGTCCATGTAGAACATCGCCTGCAAAACACTGAAGTCATTGGCGGTGAGCTCGTGTTCAAAAGAGAGCACGTTGAGTGCAACGAGGGATTCTTCCTCGTCGATCATAAACATAAAGGCGTAGAAATATCCCGCATCGGATTCGATTTTGCGCACGATGGGCAGGCTTTTGAATGAGCCGGTATAATCACCGCCCGCCCTCAGGATAGTGGTGTAGATCTTGAAGGATGACCCGTTTGCCGCGCAGGTCACCACTGATTTCTCGATTCTTTCCAATGCGGAGACCTTTGCGATTGTGCAGCTCCCGTTGAGGTATTCCTGGATGCGCATGGCAATAAGTGCTGCCATCGCGGCATTGGCCCAATCGCGTACGGATTCTATTGCGTGCTTGCCAAAAAGCGGCCCGGTCTGTTCGGCGTAATCAAGTACGTTAAAGAGGCTTGCGCGGAAGGGCTGCTCTTTAACGGCGGTGGGTTCGATGCATGATGCCAGCCTGATCAGATCGGCATGGCGCTCGCTGTGTGCGGGCCCTTCGTTGCTTTTGTTGCCGGCCAGCTCGGTGGGCATGTAGAGTTCAAAGACAAGCTGGGCCTCGCCAACGGGCCTATTGGGTTCGTTCTCTATGAGGTTGACTTTCTTGAACGGAATCGAACCTTCAACGGTGCGTGTTTGGGAGAACTCAAACATTGTTACCCCTGTCTCTAGCTGCAGATTTAATAGCGTAGCACGTTTAGGAAAATTACCCGGTCAAAATCTCTATATCGGATAAACGACAAATCGTATCTTGTGATCGTCAAGAAAAGGGGTAACGAGAAAGGACCCGATTATGCATTGCAAACAGTGTGGAGCAGAGATTAACGACGGCGCCAAGTTCTGCGGCGTGTGCGGAACGCCTACGGTCGCGGCTGCGGCCAGTGCGGTGGGGGATGCGATTTACGTCGAGGCCCAGCCGATTGAGAGCCAGTCTGTCGAGGCTCAGTTTCAAGCGGCGGAGGATGCAGAGGCCGCTGCTTACCTGCAGGATTCGCTTCACGAGTCCATCGGGTCGCTTGGGCGAGCAGCGGTGATTTCATTGCTCTATGTGCTCTTTTTCAATTACGTGCTGGGAGGTGGCTCGCTGGGACTTAACAATATGATTCCGCTGGCGCTGCTTCTGATTGGCCCCTGGAAGGTGATTATCTCGCTGTACCGCAGCGGTGTAAGGCTTCCCTTTGTCTATGGTAGCGGCATTATCGATATCACGATTATGCTAATCGAGCTTGTGGTTCTCGTGGGCCTTCCTGTCGTGGTTCTGATGCTTTTTTACTGGTTGGGCAGCGTGATTCACGGGGCGGTTCCTGTTATTCCCGAATCGGTTCCGATGACGATCGTGGCGCTCTGGCCTATCGCCTCGGTTGCCAACATCATTTTCAAGGCAATCAAGCTGCACATGGTTCGCGCCTAGCAAGTAGCCCGTCGCATGCCTTCCGCATGGGGTCAGGCGAATTTGAAAGGTGAAAGAAAAGGCTTACAGTCGAGCAAATTGTTCCTGGGCCTTTCCTGTTTGCAGGCTGTGGGCTACCGTTTCGATATGCTGAAGTTCTAGGGGGGATTTATGTACTGCGCAAGCTGCGGGGCAAAGATCAAAGACGGGGCGCGATTCTGTTCCGCATGCGGAAAACCGTTGGATGTGGATGATGCGCCGGCGAATGCTCAGCAGCCGCTTCCTTCAGGTACACCAAAGGCATCTGCTGATAGAAAAGCGACAAGCGATCCTGCTGCATCTCGTGCAGAGAGCGCTTCTCCGGCGCCCTCTGATCATATGTCCTTTGCGGCCTTTATGATGCAGCGTCGGCAGATCGGCCGTTTTGCTGTGCCTACGTTTGTCACCATTCTTGCAGCAATCATCTTTACCGCTGGTGTCGCTTACGCCCTGGTCAAAGCTTACGAAGCCTTTGTGCTGCCTCAAACGCAGCAGCAGGAGCAGCCGGCTGCAGTCGAGAAGAAGTCGTCTAAAAAGAAGGTCGCGGCAACAAACAAGAAAGCACGCAAGGCTTACGAGGGCGTGGTTGCGCGTTACGAGGACTTTGCGAGCTATTGCGAGCAGAAGGGGGCTGGTGCTGCCAGCTACGACGACTGGGCCCAGGGACGCGGTGGTGATTCTGGACTGGGGCAGATATTCGTTTATAACAACCAGACTGCCCCCGACTTTTTAAGCTACTACTATGCTTTCGATGATTTGAACGGCGACGGAATTGACGAGCTGCTTGTTGGGTTTGTCGATGCGCAGAACGATATTTCGGCGATTGTGGGTGCCTACTGCTTTGTTGACGGAGCGGCTGTTTCGGTTATGCCTTCGTCAGAGATGGTAGAAGGCTCCAGCAATATGACGAATCAGTATGACGGTTTTATTGCTCAGGGTGAGAGCCAAGTCATTACTGTCTGTAAGGACGGCATCGTTAAATTTACTTGTAGTCAGGATTGTAACCAGGCAGATTTCTATATTTCGCTTACTGCAAAGGGTCCTGAGGTCGTAGATGCGGTGCAAATTCAAAATAAGGAATTCGATAGGCAGAATGGCGCCTACTTGGTGAGGACCGTTGAGGATGGTGGCAAACCGCAGGAGGCGATGGTCCAGGGGCGTGAGGAAGCGTGCAAAATTCTTGATGAGGTTGCCGGGAAGTATCCGGAGGCCGACATTGAAATGCCGTCCGCAAGCAGCGATATGTGGAAGGCATTCAAAGGGGTGGAGCATTCGGAGAGCTCTTTGAAGGACGGTTCTGGCACTGCGGACGATCGATCTGGCGTATCTCAAGCACCATCTGAAGCGGCATCCGATAGCAGCGACGATGGGGAGGCCGCTGCGCGCGGCGATGGCGTGATCGCCGACATGGATGCGTTCATTGCAAACGCCAAACGCGAGTTGATTGTGCCAGATGACGCCTCTATTGCGTACAAGGTCGCTGATAAGCCAAGCTATTGGGAGGGGGCGGCAACGTACGTTTGGTACGTCGAGTTTTATAAAGACGGAAAGGTCGTAGCGTCTGCGGAATGCGGCTCCGAAGGGTACCCATGTCGGTCGATTATGGCCTATCACGAGAGCTGGTAACTTTAGCCGAGCCGTTTTGGCATTACAGCGCGCGCGGCTCTTATACCTTTCCCCTTGTTCCATCCGACGAGTTTAGTTACGGCTAAAACGGCCGTTACGAAGAGCTGACCGAGAGGCCGAAGGCGCTCGCCCGCTAAGCGGGTATGCCCCAAAAGGGTATCTGGGGTTCGAACCCTCCCGGTTCTTCGTCAGTTGACCAAAGGTGCAAAGGTGCGACATTATTACCGCTCATCGGGGGGTGGCTAAATGAGATGACTTGAGGGATATAATTAGCCAAGCTAAGTTGGGGACAGATTGAGGCGCACAGGCTTTCGATGCGCCTGTCGACTCGGCAGTTCGCAATTTATTAGACACGCGGAGCGCGTGGTTTGGAATTAACGAAAGGAATCAGCATGTCACTGTTCCATAGCGATAACGAAAAGGAAGAAAAGCACAGCGGAATTCTCGGTGCCTTTTCTGTCGACAATATCAAATGGGAGCCTGGCAACGACGAAGATGCCTCGCTTGTCTCATTCCGCTATCCCTACGAGGATTTTCCCAACGGGTCCTATCTTCAGGTTGCGCAATCGCAGATTGCCGTTTTTACCAACAATATGGGGGCGGGCAGTTCTACTGACGCTACGGGTGCCGGCGATTCTCAGGTAAGCGTGTTTGTCGGTCCGTGCAAGATCAAACTCGACACGGGAGACAGCCGATTCGCCCCGTTCCGCAATGCCGCCCATTCGCTTACCGGCGGTAGCTCGGCGTTCCATTCCGTTGTGTACTTTATCAATACTAACTACATGAACGAGCTGCGCTGGGGCACGACCGAGCCCATCATCGTCCAAGACCCTGAGGAAGACGTCAACGTTCATGTTCGCGCCTTCGGTTTGTTTGGCGCACATATCGAGCAGAATGACCCGAGCCTGGTTCCCATTCAGGTGAGGAAGTTCCTCGTTAAGGTCGTGGGCACGCGAGATCGCTATACGCGTGAAGAACTTACTTCCTTTATGCGGGCAAAAATCCTTGAGTATGTTCCTGACCTGCTTGCCAAGGCGATTGTTGACCAGGAGGTTTCCGTTCTTAAAATTGCGACGCATCTGAGCGACTTCTCGTCTCAGATGCAGGGCAAGCTCGTTAACTATTTCGATGAGTTTGGTCTCACGCTCGATAACTTCTCGTTCAACAGCATCAAGCCCTTCGAAGAGGATCTTGCCGCCATCAACGAGATGAAGATCCAGCGTAAGCGGAGCATTCTCGAGGCGCAGGGTAACGCTGCCCAGATGGACATCGAGTCCGAGGCGCTTGCCAGGAAGCGTGCGCGCGAAGGCTACAACTATCAGCAGGAGCGCGGCATGGACGTAATGGAGAGTGCTGCGGGCAATGAGGGGAGTGCCGCATCGGGCCTCATGGGGGCCGGCATGGGACTCGGCATGGGCGTTGGCATGGGCGGTGCATTTGGAGCTGGCTTCTCCAACTTGGCCAACCAGACCATGGGCGCTGTTGCTCCCATGGTTGGAACGGCTTCCGCGTCCGCAGGTATGCAAAACGGTCCCGTGTGTCCCAGTTGCGGAAACGTTAATCCGATGGGTGCTAAGTTCTGCCTGGAATGCGGACAAAAGCTCGAGCAGGGTGTTGCGTGTTTGGCGTGTGGGCATCTTAACCCGGTCGGTGCCAAGTTCTGCCTGGAATGCGGGAACCGGTTGATCTCGCCAAGGTGCCCGAGCTGCGGAGCCGAGTTGCCCGAAGGGACCAAATTCTGCCCCGATTGTGGAACTAAGATCCAATAAGGAGAAACAAAGATGAACGGTTCTGTTAAACGTGTCATTTTGGGCGAGGCAATCGTCTTGGTGGCGTGGCTTGTAATCATGTTTGTCTGCAAAAACGCGCTGATGAACCCTATCGTCTTTGCTATGTCGCTTGGCTTTGGGGTTTTGGCTTTTGCGGCGGCTTCGATTTCGGCTGCCATGTCCGATAAGCAGTCCACGGTCAAAAGCACGACCGAAATCCATTATTTGCCGGTCGCATCCAGCTGTGCCTACTTTGTCGTTGCCCTTCTGGCCAACACGTACTTTGTGTTTGCGGCATATGGGTGGGGCGGCAGCACGATTCCAGTCGTCGTAAACGTTGTCCTTCTTGCTGTGCTTGTCCTTGTACAGATGGGTCTAGGCTTCAATGGCCGCCAGGTTGACCAAAAGGTTGCTGCCGTGGCCGCAAAGACGGTTCAAACGGCGCAGTTCGGATCGTATGTGGGACAGCTCCTCGCCGTGGCGCAGGACGCTCAGGTCAAAGCCGAACTCAAAGCGCTTAAGGACGACATCTCCTTCAGCTCCAACATGTCGCAACCCCATGTTCAAGAGGTCGAGCGACAGTTCTCCGCAGCGCTTGAGGCGGTCTCGAATTCCATGAGTGCCGATGAGCCGGCAGATGTTACGGTTGGTCTTGTCCATGATGCGCGCAATATCTGGAAAAAGCGCAATGCGGCGCTGACCGCTGTCAAATAAGGGCTCGCGCTGCTTTTTGCCAGGGCACTTTGATGGTTGAAGTGGGGGAAGCTATTGGAAATCAACGGAATAACTTGTGAGGGCTGCGGCAGCACCGATGTCGAGTTTGACCCCGCAACTCGAAAGGTTCATTGCAACCAGTGCGGTCGCGAGATGTACTATTCGCGGGCGCGTCTGGGGGCCACGGGCAAAATCGCGTTTGCCAAGGACAATGCCATCAAGTTTTTTAAGGGTGGCAACTTCCCGGAGGCCCGCAAATTTGCCGCGGACGTGCTCAATATGATGCAAGACAACGCGGCGGCACAGTTTATGGTTGCGTACTGCGATGAGTTTTGCGAAGGTCTTTCGGGTTCGATGACGGTTTTCTTTAAAAGGGCCGAAGATATCCCTCTCGAATATGACGAAGTGCGTGACTTGATCGACTTGTTTGAGTCGACGCTCTACAACATGCGTGACTTTGAGGTTCAGATGGTATCGCTCGTGGTCGCCAATATGCAGAGCATGGAGGATCGGTCTCGGCTTGAGAGCTTTATCGATGCTGTGTGCCCGTTCTGCATAGCGCGGTATGCTTCGGAAGACTTTATGACCGCAGAGCGGGAGAGCTTCTATCAAGATATCGCCGCCAACTGCAACATACCCAAAACGTGTCTCGCACTACTCAAGGGCATTAGAGAGAACCCCGGGTCCCCCTATAAAAATGGTTCGTTTGCGTTACGAAGAAGGACCTCGTACTTTCTCGAACACTATGTGGAGCCCGTCGGGCGCATCGTCAATTCGATGAAGGCAAGCCAATACAAACAGAAGTTTCTTGTGGCCTATCAGCAGGTGTCCGAGCAATACCGAAGCATGGCCTCTCAATAAAGCGGATGGCGGGTGCTTACTCGCTTAAAGCTATTGGATGATCTAAACAGTTCAAACTGAAAGGTGGTACAGATGAGTGATTCGGGATTAGATACTGCCCTTATCGAGCGCAGGATCGCCGCTATTGGAACAAAAGTTGACCAGATGACCACGAAGGTCGATAAGGTCGAATCCCAAATGGAGGAAGTGCGGAAGGACCTTAAAAAGCTCCGAAAGGACTTTCTCGAGATGATGCTCGAACAGCGTCGTACCGCCGCACTTGAGCAGGCGACTACGGAGCTCGTGAGCGTCCGGCAGGAGATGGACAAGAAGTTCGGCAACTACTCGGTGGTTCGAAACACCATGGTCGGTATTCTCCAGGCAACCGATGCAGCGCTCGTGCGCAAGGCGACGATTTCGACGGTCTCCGAGGAGTTAATGATTTCTACCCCGGACTACTGGCTGGCGCCTGTCCTGGTTGCCCTTGCGGCATGGATCAACAACAACCGAGATCTTGCGGAGCGCGCAATACGTGAGGCTGTCAAACGTGACAACGAGCACACGTCGCTTGCGATGGCTCTGATCTGCAGACGTAATAACCGCACGGCTACGTGCTACGAATGGCTAGCGCGCTACTTCTCGACGCAAAACGCCGCCCGCATCGATGCCGATGCGATGGTCTACATCGATGCCTATATCAACGGCATCTTCGGAACCGACGAAAAGCACCTGTGCGACGACTATATGGCGGGCTGGATCGAGCAGATCAGAAATCAGAGCCCTGAGTTCGAGAATGAGCAGTCAGAGTCATGGGCGGAGTACTTTACCGGCTACGAGGAGGATATGAGCTCGAGATATCCGGCGCTCAAGGTGGTGGTCAAGGAGTTTGACTACATCAATAAGTATCTCGGAAAAGTCGAGGCAATCGAGAGCATCTCCAATGACTTCGCCGACCTCAAGGCTTCTGATGTTGACGAGAGGACGCTTGCCGAGCAGGTTGACAGGCATTTGATGGAGCTCGTTAACTCCGATGACTCCAAGGAGCGAAATTTGCGCCGCCAGGAGGAGTATCTTCTTGCGGTCAAGGCATTTGGCGGAGACGTAGAGCGCGCCCGAGAGCTCGTCAATCGTCGCCGCGATGAGAAGCGTCAGCAGACGATGAACATCATCGACCAGATGACACGCTCGATGCGCGACCAGAGTGCGTCTGTGGATGTGCATAAGAAGAAGACCGCGATTCAGTTTTTGGGTTCCTATATCAACGGTGGTTTCAACCGGTATCGCAAGAGCGATACCCCCGAATTTCCGCAGGCGATCACCCTTGACTTCGACGGATGGACAAGCAGGGCGGTTACCGGCGATGAGGGTAATGCGCTGCGCGGCGATTATGTTCGCTATGTCGGTGAAGAGAAGAAAAAGGAGCTCGATGAGCTTGATGTCAAGGTTGCGAAGGGCAACAAGAGCCACAAGATAGCGGCCGTTGTCCTCGCTGTTTTGGGAGTAGCTTTCTTTGCGTTTGTAAACCAGGTTATTGGCATTCTGCTTCTTGCGGGGGCTGGCTATTGTCTAGTAAAGACGGGCTTCTCGAGCAAGCAGCGCGCTGCGGAGGCAGAAGAGATTGAGGCCAAATACTCCAAACGGATCCAGGAAGGCTGTTCCGAGATCGATCTGGCGCTTAATCAGTGGAAGAGCGCGAAGGAAGCGGCGGCCGAGCGCAGCGACCTGCTTAAGCTCGATAAGGTCGCCTAGCCGATAGGATTGACTCGATAACCATGAATGGAGTGAAATAGATGACTGATGAAGTGACTGATTTCGACCATAACGATGCCGCGATGCAGGACTTCGATGCATTGAGCGAGCTCGATAGTCTGTTTGAAGAGGACGAGCGACTGAAGCAAGCTGAGAACAATGTTTTGACTCAAAATCTCTCAGGCTTTGCAAACTGCTTTCCCGATTGGGATTTGCATCCGCCGGTAGCGTAGAAAAGTGCTTGAAACACAAGCTGCGATCATTTGGAAACATCGATGTTTCTGCGGGCTAGAAGCCATGGGGCTTTTGGCCCGCTGTCTTTCATATGCCGGTCGGCGGCATAGGGCATCAACCGTATTCTAGGTTCTTGGACGCCAGGCCGACTCGCTTCGGATCGGGCGCTACACCAACTTTCTCGAGACTACCCTGACAGGGCCTCGTCCGCGTGTGGACGGGGCCCTTTTGCGTGGCCTAATAGGTTTGCTATACTGCTAGCACGTAGAAAGGAGCCGCTATGGGAACGGCAATGGTGCAGCTCAACACGCGAATCGATCCTATGCTCAAGGCTGGTGGCGACGCGGTCCTGACTCGCAATGGATTGGGGGCGAGCGATGCTATTCGTGCGCTTTGGGTCTATCTTGTCGAGCATCAAGCGTTGCCGGGATTTATGGTGGCGGATAAGCGCGAGGCGCCCCGTGCGGAGAGCCTGGCCGAGCGGGGGTGTGGCCTAGCTTTTTCCTCGTTGGGACTAAGCCCTTCGGATTTTGCGTCAGGTGGATCATCTGCGGAAGACTGGGATGCCGTACGAGATGATATGTATGACGCGATGATTGCCGACATCGAGGCGAATTGCCGATGATTGAGGCAAAGCATCTCTTGGTAGATACGAACGTTTGGCTCGATTATTACCTGCAAGAGGGGGCATTCGACGAAGCGAAGAGATTGGTTGAACTGGCCGAGGCGGGAAAGATCGACCTTCTTTATGCACCCACGACGGCAAAGGATGTGTTCTACATTTTGCCTCGGCGTCTAGCCCGGCGGAATGCGAATGGGATTAACGTGTCATTTGCCTCGGCATCATGGGCCTGCATCGTGCACATGATGCAGGTGGCGACTGCCTCTCCGCTTTCGTTGGCAGAGTGCGAGATGGCGCGCATGCTTGGCAAGCGTATGCCGGATCTTGAAGACAACCTCATCATCGCTTCGGGCGAGACGGCGGATGTTGACTATGTGGTCACGAGCGACCGGCGCATGCTGGAGGCGATGCCCGAGGTGTGCTTGACACCTGCTCGCGCGGTCGAGATGATCGGGATCCTCGGCTAACCTTGTCTGTCTCGTTTCGCTATCATATGGGGCATTGTGAACCTCATACAACTTTGGAGGACAGTATGGCGGATAACGCCGAGATGCTATTCTCGCCTGAGCTGGTGTTTTTTGATTGGGAGTGTGCGACGCCGGATGAGGTATTCGCGCGGCTTGAGGGCGAGCTTGCCCCGCGCGGCTACATTGTCGACGGTTGGCTCGATGCCGTCCGCACGCGCGAGGACGCCTATCCCACGGGTCTCGCTATGCCGGCGGCCAACATCGCCATCCCACATACCGATCCGGGATTTGTGGCCAAGCCCTATATCGCGGTGGTGAAGCCCGCCGCACCTGTGACGTTCAACGCGATGGCGGGCATGGGCGCCCCGGTGCCGTCGCAGATCATCATCAATCTGGGCATTGCCGAGCCGGGCGGCCAGGTTGAGGCCCTGCAGGCGCTTATGAATATCTTTATGGATGCCGACGCTGCAGCCGATGTACTCGGCCAGACCACGCCCCAAGGCATGGTCGACGCCATCCGTCGCCACTTCTAAGGTGGAGCTAAGCCGGCACTTGGGGACTGTCCCTAACTGCCGGCAGAAAAGGAACGTCCCTAACTGCCAACTGCCAGACCTGTCCCCTTTGCACCAAAATGGTGCAGATTAACCCGTCCCCCATGCACCAGGTGTGCCGCGGGGGCTGCGTTGTGACACAATGGCGTTTGTTCGATTCGTGATGCGAAAGGCCAAACATGGCAAACAAGAAAAAGAACCCCGAGGCCGCGCCGACGCCCGAGCAGCGGTCCCGCGCCGCCTCCAGCTCTCGTAAGAAGCAGCGCAAGACCTATGTGTCCAAGACCGTCAAGATTGTCCTGGTGGTCATCGGCGTGCTGGCGATGCTGCTTTCCGTCTCGGCCATGGCGTGCTCCGGCCTGATGTCGCAGACCGAAAGTGCCAGCTCGGGCTATAAGCTTACTGGTGGCGTGGCTGCTACCATCAACGGCACCAACCTCACCGAGGACACCGTGACCAAGCAGATCATGAGCATGCGCACGTCCTACGGCTACACCAAGGACAAGGACTGGGCGCAGTATCTGGTCGACAACGACCTCACGCCCAAGAAGTATCGCAAGCAACTCATCGACTCCTACACGCAGCAGATTCTGCTTCAGCAGGCACAGAAGGAGAACGGCGTGACGGTGTCGGACGAGGAGGTCGAGAAGGCTTGGAAGGACGCGTGCAAGAGCGCGGGCGGCGCCAAGACCTTTAAGAAGACGCTTAAGACCTACGGCTACACCGAGGACACCTACAAGGATTCGCTCAAGGAGAGCCTGGCGCAGCAGAAGCTCAAGGATGCCGTGGCACCCACCAGCAAGCCCAAGGACAGCGAGATTGTCGATTACATCAATGAGAACCTGTCCAACTACAACGATGCCCGTCGTTCGTCGAATATCCTGATCAAGGTCGATTCCGACGCATCCGACGAGGACAAGGCTGCCGCCAAGGCCAAGGCGCAGGAGTGCCTGGACAAGATCAACTCCGGCGAGCTGAGCTTTGAGGATGCCGTGGAGCAGTATTCCGACGACACCGGCTCCAAGGAGAAGAAGGGCGATGTGGGCTGGGACAAGCTCACCACCTTCGTCGACAGCTACCAGGCGGCGCTCGAGGGACTCAACAAGGGCGATGTGAGCGGCGTCGTCGAGTCGACCTATGGTTATCACATCATCAAGTGCACCGACTACTTCCATGTCGATAATCAGGTCGATGACATTAAGCAGGTGCCCAAGGACATCAAGAAGTACGTCTCCAACGTGGTGAAGACGCAGGCGGCAAGCACTGCGTACAGCGAGTGGCTGGAGCAGTACAAGAAGGACGCCGACATCACCGTTAACCCCATGCCCAAGGACGTGCCGTACAACGTCAGCCTGAAGGGTGTCACCAAGAGTTCGACCGACGATTCGTCGACGACTAAGTAATCATGGGGCGGCGCTCGTGTGAGTGCCGCCCGCACTATTGAGGAGGATTTGCAGATGACCAACGAAGAGCTGCAGAAGGAAATGATCGCGGCCATGAAGGCTAAGGACAAGGTTCGCCTGTCCATCATTCGCCAGGTTAAGGCCGAGGTGAAGAACATCGAGGTCAACGAGCGTCGTGATGTGACCGAGGAAGACGTCAACAGCATGATCAAGCGTCTGATTAAGCAGACGAGCGAGACGCTGGAGATGTCCATTAAGGCCGGTACCGACCAGGAGCGTACCGACAACCTGACCGAGCAGGTCAAGATTCTGGAGAGCCTGCTGCCCGCGCAGGTTTCGGGCGAGGAACTCGAGGCCCTGATCGAGCAGGTTATCGCCGAGCTGGGCGCGACCTCTAAGAAGCAGATGGGCCAGGTCATGGGCGCTCTGGGTAAGGCCACTGGCGGTAACTTCGATAAGCCGGCAGCAGCAAAGATCGTCGGTGCCAAACTCGCGTAATTTGTTACGCGGTTTTACCAAACCGCGTAACGGCTCGACGCTGCAAACCCGTACACGCGGCAATCTGACGTTCAATTTCAAGGGCGCGACCATAAGGTCTGCGCCCTTTCATTTCACGTCACCTTGCTCGCGTGTACGGGTTTTCGCTGACTTATGCTCAACAAGGGCGGTTGTATTTTTTCGGGTCTTGAGGGGCGTGGCCGTCATGGTCGCGCCCCTTTTGCTGGGCTGTCCCCAATGAGTGGGTGGAAGGTTGCGGGTTCTTTACGGGAATGTAGCGTGGGCTGCGGAAACGTGGTTCTTTCCGTACAATAGTGCAACTCGTGTAAACGCAGGGAAGGGACATTCATGGCAGACATGATCGAGATCAAGCATCTCAACAAGTACTTTGGCGACCTGCATGTGCTCAAAGATATCAATCTCACCGTCAAGCGCGGCGAGAAGCTCGTAATGATCGGGCCTTCCGGCTCGGGTAAGTCGACGCTCATCCGTTGTGTCGATTATCTGGAGGAGCCCACATCGGGCGAGGTCATCATCGACGGTACGCCGCTCACCAAAAAGAATCACCTGGAGATGGCTCGCAAGTATAGCTCCATGGTGTTTCAGCAGTTCAACCTGTATCCCAACATGACGGTGCTGGGCAACCTGACGCTCGCGCCCATCAAGCTGCAAAAGAAGAGCAAAGAGGAGGCGACCGAGATCGCCATCGCCGCGCT
>USOG01000003.1 GCA_900556365.1 uncultured Collinsella sp. | reverse complement strand
ATTCTCATGAGCGCCGCATTCAACTTCCTCGGCGTGCTCATCATGACGCACTTTAACGCGAGCGTCGCCAACACCATCTCACATATCGTCGACTTTGGCGGAAACAGCACCATGGCGCTCGCGTGCCTCTGCGCGGCGCTGTTCTCCATCGTCGTCTACGGCGCCACAGCGTCGCGTTTTGGTATCCCCACCTCGCAAAGCCACAGCCTTATCGCCGGCCTGACCGGTGCCGCTATCGCCCTCGGCGGCGCGAGCAGCGTCAACGTCCACGAATGGATGAAGGTCATCTACGGCCTGGCGCTCTCCATCGGTCTGGGCTTTGTCATGGGCTGGATCCTGTGCAAACTCGTCTCGATTCTGTTTGCCGCCGCCAACAGGCGACGTGCCAACGTCTTCTTTAAATACGCTCAGATCGCGAGTGCCGCGGCCATGAGCTTTATGCACGGCGCGCAGGATGGACAGAAGTTCATCGGCGTGCTCTTTTTAGGCGTGGCCTTCGCCAGCGGCCAGACGAGCGTCGGCGATGCCGGCATCCCCATCTGGATTATGCTGCTGTGCTCGGCAACCATGGGCATCGGCACCAGCGTGGGCGGCGAGCGCATCATCAAGTCCGTCGGCCAGAGCATGGTCAAGCTCGAAAAGTACCAGGGCTTCTCCGCCGACCTGGCGGGCGCCGCAAACCTGCTGCTTGCCACCCTTACCGGCATCCCCGTGTCCTCCACCCACATCAAGACCTGCGCCATCATGGGCGTCGGTGCCGTCAAGCGCCTTTCGGCCATTAACTTCGGCGTCGTCAAGGACATGATGTTCACCTGGTTCTTCACCTTCCCCGCCTGCGGACTCATCAGCTTTGTCATGGCCAAGCTGTTCATGATGTTCCTCTAGTCAAACCGAACGTCCATCCGGACTGCATTACCTCGCCCGCCCATCTTCACCTCGAAAGGACCACTCATGGCAAAGAAACCCGATTCGTTCTACTTTGACAACTACGTCGCCTGCGCCGACCTCGCCGTCCAGGCCGCAGAGCTGCTCACCAAGATTTTTGAGAACTTTGACCCCGCGCAGATCCACGACATGCTCGATAAGATGCATGCGATTGAGCATGCGGCAGACAAGAAGCACCACGAGCTCGAAGACGCCTTGCTCACCGCCTTTATCACCCCGCTTGAGCGCGAGGATCTGGACCTGATGAGCTGCTCGCTCGACACCGTGCTCGATCGTATCGAGGGCGTCGTGCAGCGCGTCTACTTCACCAACATTCAGAGTATCCATCCCGACGCCATCGTCATCGCCCACAAGGTAACCGATACCTGCCGCGCCATGAAGGACCTGATGGTCGAGCTTCCCAACTACCGCAAGTCCAAAACGCTGCGCGAGCTGGTCATCCAGATCAACACCATCGAGTCCGAGGCCGACGAGCTCTATATCAACGCCATGCGCAACCTGCACGTTAACGGCAAGGACCCGCTCGAGGTCATCGCCTGGCGTGACGTGTACGCCTTCCTGGAGTACTGCGCGGACTGCTGCGAGAATGTGGCCGATGTCGTGGATTCGATTGTCATGAAGAACAGTTAATTGGGGGTACATGTCCCACCGGTCGCGGGCCCGGCCACTAATAACCTTTTTCACTCCGGCTGCAAGCAGAGTCGTTCAAAAGGTTATTAGTGGCCGGGCCCGCTCCCTTATGCACCACCATTGGGAACTTTGGCTGATAGTTAGAGCGCAATGGAGGTTTAGCCGAGGGGGCCTTTAGTACCCAATTGAGCACTTTGGCATTCGGTGGGCGTTTGGGTAGATGGGGCTTTGGGTACCTTTTGGTTTACTTTGGATTGATTCGTTGAATTTGGAGGGCTTGGTTATGAATTACTTGGATTTGGCTCGGGGTCGGTATTCTTGTCGTTTGTTTGAGGCTCGGGCTGTGGAGCAGGCTGTGGTGGATGCCATTGTTGAGGCTGGGCGGATTGCTCCCTCTGCTTGTAATAATCATCCTTCTCGTGTGATGGTGCTGGATACGCCCGAGCTTCTGGAGAAGGCAGCTGCTTGTCAGCCTCGGTTTGCTCGTGATGGGTCTATCTTTGGGGCTCCGCTTGTCTTCCTTATTTGCAGCGCTACCGATGATGCTTGGGTGCGCCCGTATGACCAGATGAATTCCAGTGAAATCGATACGTCCATAGTGTGCGATCAGATGATGATGGAGGCCACCGAGCAGGGCCTAGGAACGTGCTGGGTATGCCATTTTAAGCCCGAGGTGGCACAGGAGCAGTTCGACCTGCCCGAGGGCGTCTATCCCTATCACATGCTCGTCTGCGGATATCCTGCCGACCACATCGCCGATCCCGAGCATCGCGAGGCCCGTACCATTCCCCTCTCCGACTTCCTCCTCAAGTAGATTTTGGGACATGCCCTAAAACCTATCCTTGACCGCTCACCGGTTCGCCGAGTTCTGCGCCACTATGTGCAGGGCTCGGTTTTTTATGTTGCGCGCCCCGGTACAGTCATAAAAAAGGACCCGCAAGCTGCGGGTCCTTTCTAGGCACTAAATTGTAGGCCGAATGTTAGTCCAGGTCGTCGGCAGCGAAGTTGTCGATCGGGGCGAAGGGATCGGCCACGGGGACAACCGGGTCAGCGACGGGCAGCGGCTCGGCGGGAACAGTCACCGCAGGAGAAGCGGCGGAACCGACCGGCGTGGAGGCCATGAGGTCGGCCGGGAAGGAGTTTTGGGCATCGTCCATGAAGTGCTGGATGAGCTTGAGGTACTCGGCCTTGAACTCCTCACGGGAAGCCTTGAGACGATCGATCTCCTCGAGCTCGGCCTGCTTCTCGGTCAGAGCCTGGCGGATAACCTCGCGTGCCTTGGCGTCAGCCTCGTTGCGGATACGCTCAGCGTTCTCATTGGCATCGTTGACGATGGTCTCAGCGGTCTGCTGGGCAGCGATCAGGGCAGCGGAAATCTGGCGCTCCTGAGCGGAGAAATCAGGGGCGGGAGCAGCCACGGGGGCGGCAGGAACGGCCTGGGCGGGGGCATCCTGAGCCTGGGCAAGCTGAGCCTGCGCATCGGCAAGCTGCTGCTCGGTAGCAGTCAGACGACCCTTAAGGTCGACGATCTTAGCGAGCATAGCGTCAACCTCGGAGGACAGCGTCTCCAAGAAGACGTCGACCTCGGCAGGATCGTAGCCACGCTTGGCCTCAGAGAAAGTCTGAGCCTGGATGTCTGCAGGGGTAATAGCCATAACAAGTCTCCTTTTTCATCGCCTCGGCGCTACACGCCCGACGTAAGTTACTAAGTCAGTTCTACACGAGTATACCTATAAGAAGCTGCAGAACCAGCCTCTGCACCAACTGCAACGCAATAATCGCAACGACCGGCGAAAAATCGATACCGCCCATCGGCGGGATGAAACGACGGAACAGGTTGAGCCACGGACCGCACACGCTATCAAGCACCGCGGCAATATCCTGAAGCAAACCACCCTGCTTCATGGGAATCCACGTCATAAAGCAGTAGACGACAATGAGCGTGGAATAGAAGTTGAACAGCGTGTTGACCAGCTGGACGATAGTGTAGATGTTGATGGGAATCTCCTCGTCTTGTCTTTACTTAAGGTAGCCGTCGGCACGAAGCTTCTTGAGATCGGAATCTTTGACCTCGCAGCCGGCGGGCAGCACCATGAACACGCGGTCGCCCACCTCCTTGACCGTGGCACCCAGACCGCAGGCAAAGCCGTAAGAGAAGTCCAAGACGCGCTTGGCAACTTCGGTGCGTACGCCCACAAAAATCAGTGCGACAGGCTGCTTGGTGCGAACGCGGCGCACCACGGTCTCCACGTCGTCATAGCTCTCGGGGCGCAGGACATAGGCCGGCAGCTGCGGCGTGGCGTTGATGATATTGCTCGCATAGGCCGAGGCATCGCTCGGTGCAGGCGCGGGCGCAGCGGCGGCACGAGCGCGGGTGTTCTCGGCGTAGCTCGACGGCGTGTCATAGGCACCAGGACGATAACCGCTCGCAACACTGTCCTGCGAGCGCGAAGGCGGGTTATACGTCGTGGCATGGCGGGAGTCATCGCCGACCAGCTGACCGGAGCGCGTATACACGGCAACCGACTCAGCTTCACCGCGGCGCGTCTGACCAAGCAGGCCGTTGCTCGGCTCGTCTTGGGTGTAGAAGCCCTCGCCCGAAGCACCACTGTAGCCGTTGCCCTGATAGCCATCGTCATAGCCGTCATCGTAGCCGTAGTCGTCGTCCTGGCCATAACCCTGGTCGTAACCCTGCTGGCCGCCCAGGTGCATCTTATTTTTAATCTCGTCAAGGAAGCCCATGGTTGTGTCCTCTCGCGGTTTAGTGCAGGCGCCCCGATAATCAGTGCGCACTTCAGAGCCTTATTTTACTGCAAACTCCGGGCTAAATACTACCCTGCCCAGGCGAACGAGCGTAGAGCCCTCCTCAAGGGCAGGCTCAAAGTCCTCGCTCATGCCGCAGGAAAGCTCAGGCAGGTTCAAATCGGGATGCGCCACCTCCAGCTCATCCCTCAGCTCACGAAGCCCCGCAAAGGTGCGGCGTGCCACATCCTTATTCCCCCGGGGCGCCATAGTCATAAGCCCCTGTACGCAAATTCCCTCAAGTTCCGCAAGCTCACCCGCGGCGGCGCGAATCTCATCGGGCGAAAAGCCTCCCTTCGACTCCTCACCACTCACATTGACCTCAATGAGCACACGCTGGGGGCCGGCGAGCTCGCCTGCCTCAATCTTGCGGACAGCACGGCTCGAGATCGCCTGCGCCAGATGCAGCGAACCCACCGAGTGAATCAGCTCGGCTGAGCCCAGCACCGCATTGATCTTATTGGTCTGCAGGTTGCCGATCATATCGAAGCGCACCTCGGGCAGCTCCGGATGCTCCGCCAGACCCGTGAGCTTGCGAACCAGCTCCTGCGGGCGGTTCTCGGCAAAATGGCGATACCCCGCCTGGATGGCGGCAACGGTCTCATCGACACCAACGGTCTTGGACACAGCAATGAGGCTCGCGGCGTCGTGGGGACGGCCTGCGCGATCGAGCGCCGCATAAAAACGTTCCAGAATCTGCTCGCGGCGAGCGCGCATCAAGTCCAAATAGTTATCCATTGCCAATCGCCTCCGCTGACAGCCAAACAAGTAGTCCCATGCTAACGCAAGAGCGCGGCCCCGCATGTGCAAGGCCGCGCTCACTTAGGTATTTACAATCTTTCGACGAACGGGATTACTTACTCCTCGTCGTCCTCGCCATCGTCCTCGTCCTCAAGATGATCGAGCAGGTAGCGAAGTCCCTCGCTGACCTCGTTAACGGGCACCTTGGCAACGTAGCGCGCATCGACGGCGGGCCTCATGATGACGCCCTCGCCCGAAGGCACGCGCATGCTCTCGAGCTCGTCCTCGTCCGTGCGGGCGATATCGCCGGCAGTCATGCGCTGGCCGGTCAAAAGGAACGTCAGACGGCAAGCGGCATCGATGGAAATCGAAGCGATGCGATCGAGGTAGCGCGAAACCATGATAGCGCGGCGCAGGTCGTCATAGTTGCTGTCGTCGTCCATAAAGTCGCCCGTATCCATACGGTTAAAGGTGCGGAAAAACTTCTCGTAGGCGGCGTGCACTGGCTCGTCCTCGACGGCCAGGTTGCAGATGATGGACATGTCGTTAGTGACGAGCGCGGAAAGCGACGAACCCAGCACCTGGTAAACAGCTTCGGCCTCGGCCTCAACTGTACCGACGAGTTCCTGAGGCAGCGAGATGTCGGCCTTGATCATATGACGCGTGGCACGGCAGATCTGGCGAACCTTATCGGTCATGCGCTGCAGGTTAAAGTCGACGTAGATAATCGTCTGCAGCAAGCGGAAGTCGGAGGCAACCGGCGACTGCGTGGCGATCAGGTTGTAGCAGACGGCCTCCAGGTTGGCGCAGCGCGCGTCAATCGAAAGCGTGCGCTTCTTGGTCTTGGTGGCGAGCTTGCGGTCGTCGGTCACATAGGCCTTCACGGCATCGTGGAGGGCCAGATCGACGGCCTCGTAGATGCTCAGCATCTCGTGGCGGGCCTCGATGAGCTGACGGGAAAACAGTTTGCGCATGGTTCACTCCAATCAGTTGGGTGCGGTCATGCCGCCCGCACAGTGAATACGCACCGGACCAGGTCCGATCGGCTTGGGACTAGTCGCACCGATCAGCCAAAGCGGCCGGTGATATAGTCTTCCGTCCGCGAGTCCACCGGGCTGGTGAAGATCGCGTCGGTTTGACCATACTCGATGAGTGTGGCGGGCTCGCCGGCAACTTCCTGCAAGAAGAATGCGGTGTAGTCGCTGATACGAGCTGCCTGCTGCATTGAATGCGTGACGATGATGATCGTCATCTCGGGCGCCAGCTCGGCCATCAAATCCTCGACCTTAGAGACGGACGTGGGGTCGATGGCGGAGCAGGGCTCGTCCATCAGAAGGACATCGGGTTGCACCGCAAGCACGCGCGCGATGCACAGACGCTGCTGCTGACCACCCGAGAGCGCCAAACCATCCTTGTTGAGCTGATTGGATACCTCTTTCCAGAGGTTGGCGCGCTTGAGCGATTCTTCCACGATGTCATCGAGGTCGCTTTTGCTAGACACGCCCTGCAGACGAGGGCCAAAGGCGACATTCTCGTAGATGGATTTGGGAAACGGGTTGGGCTGCTGAAAGATCATGCCCACGCGACGACGGAGATCGACCGGGTCGACACCCTCGGCATAGATATCGTTGCCGTCGAGCGTCATGGTGCCCTCGATGCGCGTGCCCTCGATCAGGTCGTTCATGCGGTTGATGCAGCGCAAAAACGTCGATTTGCCGCAGCCCGAAGGGCCGATAAACGAGGTGATGGCGTTTTTGGCGATGTTGAGGTCGAGCCCCGTCAGCGCATGAAAGTCACCGTACCAAAAGTTGAAATCCTTGGCCGTAATGGCCGCTTGCTCCAGCGTGGGAGCGGACTGATAAACGGACATGGGACTCCTTAACTAGCGACGCTTGCGCGACAGGAAGCGCGCAAACAGATTGAAGGCAAGAATGATCACCATCAGCAAGAGCGCGGTGCCGTAGGCTGCGTTCATGTTGATGCCGTCGTTGGCAAGCAGGTACAGGTGAACCGTCATGGGGCGGCCGGAATCGAGCGGCGAAATAGGTAGATTAATGGCCTGGCCCATGGTGTAGAGCACCACCGCGGTCTCGCCAATGGCACGGCCGATGGCGAGGACGATGCCCGTGGCAATACGGCCAAAGGCAGAAGGAAGCACGATCTTGGAGACCACCTGCCACTTGGTGGCGCCCAGGCCATACGCGCCCCAACGGATATAGCGCGGAACAGCGCGAATGGCCTCTTCGGTGGTGCGCATGACGATGGGAAGCATCAAGAGGGCAAGTGCCAGAGCGGCAGAGACCATCGAAAGGCCCAGGCCCATGGCCTCGACAAACAAGGCGTAGCCAAACAGGCCCATAACGATGGAGGGCACCGAGGCCAAAGCGTCAGCAGCGTAGCGAATGACCTCGACGACCTTGCCCTGCTTGGCGTACTCGGCCAGATAGACGGCTGCCAGCACAGCGATCGGCGTGCAGATAAGCATAGCGAGCGCCGTCACGTAGATGGTCGAGACGATCGTGGGCCAAATGCCGCCTTCGGCGTTGACACCCTGGGGCCAACCGAAGATAAAGTCGAGCGAGATATGCGGCAGACCGTTGATGACCACGTAGGCGATGATGGCGACTAGCACCAGCGTGGTGATATAGGCCGCGGCACGAAACACGCCGAGCATAATCTTGTTGGACAGGTCCTTGTTGATGCGGCCCTTCTTGCCGTGGGAAAGGGCACGCTTAATGCGCTCGCGCGACGAGGTCGTATCGACCGTCGTGTCAACGAAATCGGACATAGCCTACCCCCTCTTCTTCTTGGAAATCAGACGGACAATGCCCACCAGCGCGGCGGAGATGATAAACAGGACCACGCCCATGCCAAAGAGCGCCGAGCGGTGCAAGCCCGAGGAGTAGCTCATGTCGAGCGCAATCTGGCTCGTGAGCGTCGAGATGGGGCTCGCGATGCTATCGGGAATGACCGGAGCATTGCCCACGACCATGAGCACGGCCATAGTCTCGCCGATGGCGCGCCCCATGCCCAAAACGATGGCGTCCACAATGCCCAGCTTGGCGGCAGGTAACACGACCTTATAGATGGTCTGCCACTTGGTGGCGCCCATGGCATACGACGCCTCGCGAATACCCATGGGAATGGAATTGAGAGCATCGATGGTGAGCGTGGTGATGGTAGGGACGATCATGATGGCGAGCACAAACCACGCCGTCAGCGCACCAAAACCAAGGCCGCCGGTCAGTTGTGCGATAAACGGGCGGATGATGATCATGCCAAAGAAGCCGTAGATGATGGAGGGTATGCCCGCCAGCAGGTCAACGGCGGGGCTGATGAGCTTGCGCACGCGCTTGCTGGCAATCTCGACCAGGTAAACGGCCGTACCCACGCCCAGCGGCACGCCCATGGCGAGCGCACCGACGGTCACCAGACCCGAGCCAGCAAGCAGTGACAAGATGCCGTAGTGGCCCTCGGAAGGCGCCCACGTAAAGCTAAAGAAGTCAGCCAGACCGATGTCAGTAAAGACGGGCAGCGCCGAGTACGTGGTAAAGACAAAAATCAGGATGACGGTAACGACCGCCAAGAACGCGCAGGCAAAGAAGATCCACTGCAGCGCCTTCTCCTTGATATAGGTACTGCGCGATACGAGCGCCAGCTCGCGCTTCTTGGGCGTCTGAACATTCTGCTCAGTCTGGGAGTTTTCCTGTGCTTCCATGCTACTCACTCCCCTTCTCGTCGTTGGTGACGGGAATAAAGCCCGCCTCGCGAATCTGCTTGTCCATCTTTTCGGACGTCACATAGTCGATGTAATCCTGCGCCTGCTGCGAAGGCACACCCTTCACAAAGAAGTAAAGGTCGCGCGAGATGGGATAGCCGCCACTCGCGACCGTCTTCTCGGACGCCTCAACATGATTGACCGAGACGGCCTTGACCGAGGTCTTGGTGTTGAGGCTATCGACGAAGCCCAGCGAAATGTAGCCGATGGCCCCACGCGAACGAGATACCACGTCGCGCACCTGGCCCGTACCCGAAAGAACAGCCGAGCGGCGATCGAACGGCGTGCCATCCATCACGATGGTACGGAAGGCCTCGCGCGTACCGGACGCCTCGTCTCGGTTGATGACCTGAATCCTCAGGTCCTCGCCACCGACCTCTTTCCAATTGGTAATCTTGCCGGCGTAGATATCGCGGAGCTGCTCGGTCGAGAGGTTATCGACGGGGTTGTCGTCGTTCACGATGACCGCAATACCGTCGTGGGCAATGACAATGGGAGTCAGGCCCAGATCCTGTTCGTCGGCATTGAGTCCACGGGAGGAGCTGGCGATATCGGCCGTGCCGGCGCTGACGGCCTCGATCCCAGCGGAAGAACCCAAACCGGAAACGAGCACGTCGATGCCGGTCTCCTCCTTAAAGCCCTCGGCCGCAATCTCGGCGATAGGAAGGCAGGTCGTGGAGCCGGCCACGGTAATGGAAGAGCTAGAAGATCCCGAAGAACAGGCGCACAGCGTAAGCGTAAGCACAGCGGCGCTCAGGACCGATACGATCTTTCTCATAGCATCACGCCGATCGCAGCATGGCGCCCACAGGTGCCGTCCTCGTTACGGTAGGAATAAAAGCGGTCGTTCTGACGCACGGTCGAAAGCTGGGTATCCACGATATTATCCGCGTCGACACCGACATCTACCAGCGCCTCGCGAATGGCAGCGGAAAGATCGAGCATGCGAGAGGTATTCGCATCGATGCAAGAGAACTCGGCGGCAAAGCGATCCATGAGTTCCTGGGATACCTCATATTCGTCACCCAAGATATGGGGGCCGATATAGGCGGAAACGTCGCTCGCATCGCAACCGGCAGCATCGCAAAGCGCCTGGCACGCCTTGGCGGAAATACGTGCAATCGTGCCCTTCCAACCGGAGTGCACCACGGCAAATCCGCCGGGGGCCACCAGCACCACGGGAACGCAGTCGGCAAAGCAGAGCAGCACGGGCACGTTATGCGCCGTGCAGACGATGGCATCACAGCCCTCGGCAATCTGCTCGCGAACGTCCTCAAGGTCATCGGCGCCGTTCGAGGTCACCGCAACGATATGATCACCATGGACCTGATTGGGAACGAGCAGGTTGTGCTCGCACTCGGCGGCACCCATAGCCTCGAGCGCACGACGACGATTTTCTTGAACAGCAAAGGGGTCATCGCCAACATGCGAGCCCAAGTTGAGTGAGGAGTACGCATCTTCGGAAACGCCACCGGCACGCTCGGTGAAGGCAAAGCGAACATCGGATGTCGCGCCCTCCACCAACGTAACTCCATCATGGTCGACACGCGAAACTTTGTCCGCACGTGCTGCCATACTAAAGCCTCCTAATAACACAAGTACCGCGGCATCGCCGCTACAGCCCGCGTTTATACGGCTGTCATACTTCTCTAAAAGGATACCTGCTGCGCTGGAGGCAATCGTAAAGGGAACGTAAAGAGATTGGAGGTTCTAGTTTACAAAGTCGAAATAAAAAGGGCGCGTCCATACGGACACGCCCCTGTGCACAACAATGCAAAGAACGACTTAGAAGCTACCGCGCTTCAGGAAGTCGGGAAGCTCGAACTGATCGTTGCCGAAGTTAGGAAGCTCGGTGCCACCGACGTTGCGGGTCGGAGCGGCCTGAGCCGGGCTCGTGGCAGGAGCGGTGCGCTGCGGCTCAGCGGAGGCAGCGGCCTTGCTCTGAGACTGCTGAGCAGCAAAGAGCTCGTCCTGACGGTTGACGTTGGAGTCGGAGAAGCCCGTAGCGATGACGGTGATACGCACCTGATCGCCCAGGGACTCGTCGACAACGGTACCGAAGATGATGTTGGCCTCGGGGTCGACGGCGTTGGCGACAACGTCGGCGGCGTCGCTGATCTCCTGGATGCCCAGGTCCTTGGAACCGGCGATGGAGAGCAGCACGCGCGTGGCACCATCGATGGAGCTCTCGAGCAGCGGGCTGGAGATGGCCTGCTGGGCAGCGTCGACGGCACGGGTGTCCCCAGAAGAGGTACCGATACCCATCATGGCGGTACCGGCCTGCTTCATGATGGTCTTAACATCGGCGAAGTCCAGGTTGATGATACCGGGGACGGTGATGAGGTCGGTGATGCCCTGGGTGCCCTGGGAAAGGACGCCATCGGCAATCGCGAAGGCCTCGAGCATGGTGGTCTTCTTCTCGGCGATGTCGAGCAGCTTATCGTTAGGGATGACGATCATGGTGTCGACGCAATCGGAGAGGGTCTTAATGCCCTCCTCGGCGCTCTTCTTGCGCTTGCGGCCCTCGAAGGTGAAGGGCTTGGTCACGACGGCGACGGTCAGTGCACCGACCTCGTTCATCGCGATATCGGCAACGATAGGAGCAGCGCCGGTACCGGTGCCACCGCCCTCGCCGCAGGTGATGAACACCATGTCGGCGCCAGCAAGCGCCTCGGCAATGTCGTCGCGGGACTCATCGGCAGCCTTGCGGCCAACCTCGGGGTTGGCGCCGGCGCCCAGGCCGCGGGTAAGGTCGGTGCCGATGTGCACCTTGATATCGGCATCAGAGATCGCGAGTGCCTGAGCATCGGTGTTGATGGCAACAAACTCGACGCCGCGGATGCCCTCTTCGATCATTCGATTGACCGCGTTGGTACCGCCGCCGCCGACGCCGACCACCTTAATGACGGCAAGGTAGTTGTTGATCTCTGTCTCGTGCATGTCGGTCCTCCGAACAAAGGTTATAGCCATAGCATGGGTCGACCCCTGCGCACATTAACCTTCAGGTTGAAAGTAAATGCAAAGGTAAACCGTATTATGTTTGCACATTATGAACGTATCAGTCAAATAATTGACCGTGAAAACCAAACAAACCAGATAAACGGCGTGGTATGGCCCCTCAACAAAGCATCAACCAGCGCTACGAGGTCGGAGCGTTCCTAAATGTATAGTTACCCGGAGAACGCACATTGATATACGTTACGCCCTCTACCTGCGAAAGCAGCTTGGTGACTACGCGCTCCTTCTTGACGATATCGTTCGAATCGCCCAGCGACACCTCAATGCCGTTATTGAGGTTTGCCGAGATGGCTTCGACCGAAGGCGTGGAAATATCCTTGACTTGTCCCAAGAACTCGCTCGAAAAACCACGCACATAATCCAAGCCAGCCTTAACGGCCTTGGAGCTCACCGCCTGGCCGGAAACCGGAGCGACATCCGCCGAGACATCAGTCAACAACACCGCGCCATAGTGCTTAGCGAGCGCCAGCGCGGCATCAATGCCGGTCAGGGTATTTGAGCCCTGCCCCGTCGTGATGACGTTGCCCTGGTCATCCACTTCGACCGACGTCGACAGCGGGGCGATCCAGGTGTCATCATCCCCGATGGCCCAGGCAAGGTCATCGGAGCTGATATAGGCAATTGCGATGACCTTGCGCTCCATAGGCGTAATGATGAGCGTATGCGGGAACTGACGCTGGACATCCACGCCCGAGACCCACGGGTTCTGCTTGAGGTCCTCGGTAATCTGGTCGGGATCGACGTTAAAAAGCGACGTTCCCTCGGGCAAATCGATCAGCTGGATAGCATCGTGCTTCGTCACATGCTCGCTGCCTTGAATCTGAATATCAGTGGCGGTAAACAATCCAGAGTTAATCACCACGATGGCAACGACGACGAGCACGGCCAAGACGGCCAAAACGCCGCCCACGATTTTGCCTTTGCCTGTAACGACAGAAGCGGCGTCTGATGTTTTATTTGCCATCGCCCTAAGTGAAGACAACGGGTTGACGCCTTTTTTACCCGAAGGCTTCTTGGCGGTAGCCGGCACCGATGTCAGCGAGCGCGGTTTCGATGCGCCCAGTGTGCGACCCGGACGCGCCGCTTTAGCTCCCGTCGAGGGCTTAGGAGTTGCCATGGGACGGGCAGGCTTGGCGCCCATAACAGGCTTTGACGTCACCGAGGGACGCGAGGACTTTTTTGCGGCCGGACGATTGCCGAGCTGCGAGCCGACAACCGGACGACTGGTCTGTCGAGCATGCCCGACAGACTTAGAGCGCGCGACGGTATTACGTTGAGGTTTGGCAGGCGCGCCGGAACGCCCTCCGGCGCGGCGGAAGGTGGGTTTCGATGCTCTAGAAGCCGAGGAATTTAACTTCCGGTCTGAGCTCGATGCCATACGCCTCCCTCACCTTTCCGTGCACATGTCTGATAACCGCGGCAACGTCATCGGCCGAGGCAGTTCCGTTATTAACGATAAAATTAGCGTGAACGGGCGAAACTTCCGCACCGCCAATCGAAAAACCCTTTAATCCACAATCCTCGATAAGCTTGCCCACACTCGCATCGGGCGGGTTGCGAAAGACCGACCCGCAGGATGCGCGACCCATGGGCTGCGTACGCTTGCGCCTCGTCAGGTACCGCTCCATGCGCTCGCGAATGTCGACCTTGGGCGCCGGTTTAAGCTTGAGCACGCACTCGAGAATGATCTCATTGCGGGGAAGGCTACATTCGCGGTAGCCCCAAGTGATCTCAGACCCCGCATAATGTTTGATACCGGATGCCGGGTCAAACGTTACGACATCCTCAACCAGCGAGCCAATCCACTCGGTCCGTGTGCCGGCATTCATAGATATCGCGCCGCCGACCGAGCCAGGGATGCCAACGGCAAACTCAAGGCCCGAGAGGCTACGCGACAGGGCATCGTTGACCAGACGCGCAAACATCACGCCCGCACCGACCGTCAGCGTACAACCGTCATCGGCAACAACCGTGCGCTGAAACTCACGTCCGAGCGAAATGACGGCACCGCGATAACCGCCATCGGCAACCAGCAGATTGGAGCCCTTGCCGATGATGACCCACGGCACCTGCTCGCGATCGAGCACCGCCACGGCGCGGCGGAGGGCATGATAGCTATGGCACGTCACAAAGAGGTCGGCCTTGCCGCCGATACGATAGCTCGTATGACGCGCAAGGCGCTCGTCCTCGATCACATCCGTGTCGATCATGCCCGAGAGCGCCATGACGGCGTTAAACAGACCCATTAGACTTAAGCGTCTTTCTTGGCAGTCAAATACTCGATAAACTCGGGGCCGACGGTCGTAACGTCACCGGCACCCATAGTGAGCAGCAAGTCGCCCTCGCCCACCATCTGCTCGAGCTCCTGATTGAGCTCAAGACGGCTGGAGCAGTACACGACCTCCTTGCCAGGATGCTTGGCGCGCACGGTATCGGCGAGCATCTTAGAGGTAACACCCGGAATGGGCATCTCGCCAGCCGAGAACACATCAATCAGCAGCAGTTTATCGGCATTGGCAAATGCATCGGCAAAGTCGTCGCACAGGGCCTGCAGGCGCGAATAGCGGTGCGGCTGGAACACGACGTCGACGTGCTTGTAGCCCAGCGACGAAGCGGCAGCAAGCGTCGCCTTGATCTCGGTGGGATGATGGCCGTAATCATCGACCACGGTGATGCCATCGATATCGCCCACGTGGGTAAAGCGACGACGGACGCCCTCAAAGCTCGAAAGCGCCTTGGCGGCGGCGTCGATGTCAAGGCCCAGGACATGGGCGACGGTGAGCACCGCCGTGGCGTTGAGCATGTTGTGGCGACCGGGATTACTCTTGATCTCCACAGCGTGCTCAGTGCCGTCCTCAAAGCGAACGATAAAGTCGCTCTGGATGCCCTTGACATCCGGGTGCATGCAGACGATGTCGTTGCTCTCGGCAAAGCCGTAGGAAAGCACGTGACGACCCGTCGACTTGGCGAGCTCGACCAGATGCGGGTCCTCACCGCAGACGATGACGGTGCCGTCCTCGCCCACCAGGCTCATGAATTTGGCGAAAGTCGCCTCGATCTCCTCGATACCCGAGTAGTGATCGAGGTGGTCGGCCTCGACGTTGGTCACAATGACCACGTTGGGGTTCAGGAACAGGAAGGAACTGTCGGACTCGTCGGCCTCGGCGACAAAGTAGTCGCCCGAGCCGTTCTTGCCGTTCGTGTCATAGCCCTCGACGATGCCACCGATCAGGAAGCTCGGATCCAGACCCATGCGGTCGAGCATGGTGGCGCACATCGAAGACGTGGTGGTCTTGCCATGCGTGCCGGCAACAGCGACGGTGGTGTAGCCGTGGCCCAAAGCAGAGAGCATCTTGGCACGGGGCCACACGGGAATACCAAGCTCGCGAGCGCGCACGAGTTCAGGGTTGGACTCCGGAATAGCGGTGGAGACAACAACCACGTCGGGCTTGACCTCGTCGATCGTGGCGGCCTCATGGCCCACATGCACCTTCACACCAGCGCGGGTAAGCTGGCGGATATAACGTGACGTCTTAAGGTCGGAGCCGGTAACGGCATAACCGCGCTCGTGCAGAACGAGGGCGATGCCGCTCATGCCGGCGCCGCCGATACCGATAAAGTGGGCGCTCTTAAACTCGGGCGCGGAGGTTGCAGTCTGGGAATCAGCCATGTGCTCGTGTACTCCTTGCGTAAACACTGCCTGTAACCCGTTAACTGTACCGCACCTACCGCATCAGCGCGAGGGCGACCGACGATATCCCGTCTAACTAACGCAAACCCTCTACCGCATCCGCCAGAAGAGCGGCGGCCCTATCCTGAGCCAGACCACGCGCCGCCTGACGCATGGCGTCGCGTGCCGCCGCGTCATCGACCAGGTGCAGCAGCTCATCGGCAAAGGCAGAACCGTCGATATCGGCATCGGCGCAGAGCACGCCGGCCCCGGCGTCGACCAGATAACGAGCATTGGTGGTTTGGTGGTCGGCCGTCGCATGCGGATACGGCACGAGCACCGAGGGCACGGCGAGCGCAGCGATCTCGGCCACGCTCGATGCGCCCGAACGCGAGAGCACCAAATCGGCAGCAGCCAGCATATCGCCCATGTTGTCGATGTAAGGCTGGACGCGGTAACGCTTCGCCTCCTCGGGCGTCAGCGCCAAAGCGCGCTCGGTCTCCTCAAAGCCGTCGGCACCCGTCGAATGCAACACATAGAGGTTCTTGCGCGAAAGCAGCTCGTTTTTGAGCGAAACCACGCGCTCGTTGAGGTGCTGGGCGCCAAGTGAACCGCCAAAGACGAGCAGCAGCGTAGCGTCCTCGGGAACGCCAAGTGCCTTGCGGCCGCGAGCGCGATCGCCCTCGATCACCGAGCGACGTACGGGGTTGCCGGTCATGAGCACGTGGTCAGGGTCACCTTCGCGCTCAAAGACCGAACGCGCCGCCGGCACCGAGATGCACACGCGGGCGGCGTGGGAGTTCATCATCTTGTTGGCCAGGCCCGGAACAGAGTTCTGCTCATGCAACAGATACGGAACGCCCGCGCCCTTGCACCACCCCAGCAGCGGAACCTCGACATAGGCACCAAAACCAATGGCGGCATCGGGCTTGCCGACCTTTGAGAAATGACTGGCGAGCGCACGCTTGGCTTTGTTGACACGCCACAGCGAGGTCAGCGCCGTCCAAGGACGGGAACGGTCGAAGCCCGTGACCGTAATGGGCACAAAATCAAACCCAGCCTCGGGGACCAGACGACCCTCGAGCTTGCGCGACTGGCCCACGAACACAACGTGGTGGCCACGGTCACGGAGCTCTTCGGCCAAGGCGAGCGCGGGGTTGATGTGCCCTGCCGTGCCGCCGGCTGCAATAGCAACGGTCATTTTATCGGTCATGGTAGTCCCTTCGTACACGCGGTCCCTGGCCGTCGGTACGCAGACGCGCCGACGGGTCTGAGTTCAAATCGATTCGATTATATCCGCCGCCCGCATTGCGAGGAGTGGGGCACTGAGGACGACCTTGCGGCGCCGTTCGCTGACGCGGGCGGGCTGCGGGGTCGGTCGCAGAGCCATCCAGGACGGTAAAACCGTTACGCGAAGATCGCTCGCCGCGCACGTGGGGCACGCCGGCGGTACTCTCATCCATAACGGCAAAGCTCTCACGGCGGCGGTCATACTCATCGCGGCGGGCGCTCTCGTACGAAACGCGCAGGATCAACCCGGCAAGCATGAGCGACACAATAATCGACGAACCGCCGTAGCTAATAAACGGCAACGGTTTGCCCGTCATGGGAAACACGTTGAGGATGCCCAGCGCGTTAATCAAAAACTGCACTGCGAGAATGACCGCGGAGCCAGACGCCATGAGCGCGCCCCGACGATCGGTCGCCTGCTCGGCAATGCGAAACGCCGAGTAGATCAGCATCGCAAACACCAAGAAGAACAGCACGGTTCCGACAAAACCGACTTCCTCGCCAATGATGGCCAAGATGTAGTCGTTGTGTGCCTCGGGCAGATACGAGTACTTCATGGTTGAGTTGCCGATGCCACGGCCGAACAGACCGCCCGAGGCAAAGGCCATGATGGCAAGCGTGGCCTGATAGCCGTCACCATACTCGTCGGCCCAAGGGTTCAAGGCAACCTGAATACGCACCATACGGTATGGCTCTGCGACAAGCGCAATCACGATCACGAGAATGCCGAAGATTAGCACGCCGATGATAAATCTGGGGTCGAGACCCGCAAACAACGCCATGCACATGAGGGTCAACAGGATGATCAGGACAGTACCGAAATCGGGCTGGATAAAGATCAGAAAGAGCGAAATGCCCAGGTAGATGCCCATCTTGCGAAGGAATTCGTTGATGTTGCCACCGGGCGAAAAGAAGCGATCAAGCATGATGGCCGAATACGCAATGGCAAATGGCTTTAAAAACTCGGAAGGCTGGAACTGAATACCGGCGATGTTGAGCCAGCGCGTGGCGCCGCGGCTGCCGCTGCCCACCAAGAACACCAGAAGCAGTAGCCCTATCATGCCGATAAGGAAGATCCTGAGCACATCCTCCCCAAACCAGCTGTCCGGCAAAACGCGCACGATGGCAATCAGCGCCAGAACACCGACCACGGCAAACGCGGCCTGTCGACCCAGAAAAAACGTCGCCGAGCCATTCTCGTGCAGCGCCTCGACCGAAGACGCCGAGTACACCATCAGCAGGCCAAAGCATACCAAGGTAAACAAGCAGGCCATGAATATCAAACGGGGGCGCATGATACGGGCGGGAACGCCGGCAATATAGCGTTCGCTAAACGACTGCCCGCCGCGGCTGGAACGCGGTGTGGTGCGACGTGAGGAAGCACGGTCCGAGTCGGGCCTCCTCATACCTTGTCGGGGGCTCTCCTCTCTCACCGCAACCCCTATTCCATTTGTGATTTCGCTGTAGCGGCAAGCTGAGCCACGTAGTCCTTAAACACGCGGCCGCGCTCCTCATAGCCCGAGAACTCATCGAACGAAGAGCAGGCAGGAGAAAGTAAGATCACGTCACCACGGCTCGAAAGCGAACGGGCAACGTCCACGGCGTCGCGTAGGTCATCCGCCTGGGCGATATCCACATCGCCATCGACATCGGCCTCGTCCATAGCGGCGGTGAAGCGCTCGCGCGCATCGCCAAAGCAGACGACCGAGCGCACGTTGTCCATAACGACGCGCGCGAAGTCCGTGAGCGGCGTGCCCTTATCGTGGCCGCCGAGCAGCAAGATCACGTCGTCATCGGGAAATGCCGTCAGCGCCTTCTCGACCGCATCGGTGTTGGTCGCCTTGGAATCGTTGACGTAGCGCACGCCGTCAATCTCGCCACACGGCTCCACGCGGTGCTCGAGCGGCTGGAACGAGGCAAGACCGCGGCAGACACCATCGACATCGGCACCGACCGCCAAGGCAGCCGTGGCAGCGCACAGGGCATTGATAACATTGTGATGGCCCGAGATCTTGAGCTCGGATGTAGCGATGAGCGGGGTCTCGACGCCCTTCAGACGCACGATCATCTTGCCATCGCGCACAAAGGCGGCATCCTCGCCCTCAGGCTCGTCAAAGGCAACCTTGCAGATGCGACGACCCGTCGTGTAGATGTACTCATCGAACTCGTGAATGCCGGCGTCTTCGACGTCGACAACCACCAGATCGTCATCGACCATATTGTCAAACAGTTTGATCTTGGCAAGCGCATAGTTCTTATGGCTCTTATGCCAGCCCAAGTGGTCGGGAGTGATGTTGAGCAGCACCGCCACGCGGGGGTGGAGCTCGGTTGTCGTAGCAATCTGATAGCTCGAGAGCTCAGCCACAAACCACTCGTTGTGGGCTCGGCCGTCAATCTCGTTGACCGGCGGCTCGCCGATGTTGCCGACAGCAACGCTGGCCTCGCCGGCAGCCTTAAGCAGAAAATCAGTCAGCGACGTGGTGGTCGTCTTGCCGTTGGTGCCCGTGATGGCAATCCAGTTATCGGGCGACAGGCGATAGGCAAACTCGGGCTCACCCATAATCTGGGCGGCATGCTCGCGCCCGGCCTTAAAGAAGCCCGAGAACTCCGAGATGCCCGGGCACGTCACGCATACGTCATAGGCGCCCTCGACCTGTTCGGTCCCATAGACAAACGACGCACCAGCAGCCTCGAGCGCACGCGTGGCGTCATTGGGCTCAGAGGTGCCGCCGCCATACACGGTAACGGCGCTTACGCGCTCGGGATGTGCCAGCGCCCAGCGGGCGACATCGAGACCGGATTTGCCCTGACCCAAAACGAGCAGGCTAAAGACATCAGCAAGAGGCATGAAAGACCACTATCCCAACTGGAAGAACAGGGCAAGGCCAACGGCACCAAAGGCCGCAGCGATAATCCAAAAACGGATGACGACCTTGGTCTCGGCCCAGCCCTTCTTTTCGAAATGATGATGGATGGGCGCCATAAGGAAGACGCGCTTGTGCGTAAAGTGGAAGTAGACAACCTGAATCATGACCGACAGGGTCTCAACGATAAACAGGCCGCCGATGATGAGGGAGACGACCTCGGTGTTGGTCATGATGGACGTGCAGGCAAACGCGGCGCCCAGGGCAAGCGAGCCGGTATCGCCCATAAAGATGCTCGCCGGATAGCAGTTGAACCACAGAAAGCCCAAGCAGGCACCGGCACACGCGGTGCAGAAGATGGACAGGTTCACGTCTCCGTGCAAAAACGCCATGGCAGCCATGGCGAGCATGGCAATCATGGAGGTGCCGCCGGCAAGACCGTCAAGGCCATCGGTCAGGTTCACGGCATTAGAAAGACCGGCGATCATCAGCCAGCAAAAGACAATGTAGAGCCACGGGAACGAAAGGCCGCAGATGGTGGTCGAAAGCACGCCAAGGTCAATCGTCAGGCCGCCGGGAAAACGAATCTCGGGGGCGACGCCGCACCAGTTGACGGCAAGTACCGTAAAGGTGACACAGATAATGGTTAGGCCGATCATCTTGGCATGGGGCGTCAGACCGAGCGAGCGCCCATGCGTAACGGAGGTCAGGTCGTCGATCAGGCCCAGCACGCCGGTCGCCAGCGTGGCGAGCAGCACGAGCACGAGCTCGGTGGTGAGCTTGCCCATCAGCAGGCAGGTCAGCGAAATCGCGACGAGAATGACAACGCCACCCATGGTGGGCGTTCCCTGCTTAACCAAATGACGCTTGGGGCCGTCGGCACGAACCTGCTGGCCGATACCCTCGACCTTGAGCAGCTTGATCCACCACGGCATGAGCAGCAGCGCAATGGCAGCGGCGATGCCAAGCCCCAAAAAAGCCTGATACGTTGGATACGAGGGATTGCCGAACATGGGCTAGCACACACCTTCCACAAAGCGGTCGAGCTCAACAAAGCGGGAACCCTTGACCAGTACAACATCATGTTTTTCAAGCGCGCCGCCCATGCGGTCGAGCACCTGCTGATAATCGGAGAACACCTGGATGCGGTCCTCGTCCATGCCCATCATGCGCGCGGCATCGGCCATAAGCTGGGCCAGCTCACCACCCACGCACGCCAGCATGTCGAGCTTCTTGGCGGCGGCATAGGCGCCCACGAGCTCATGCATGCGAGGAGCCTCATCGCCCATCTCGCCCATCTCGCCCAGGATCGCCATGCGAGACCCCGTGCACGAAAGCGAGCACAGCAGATCGAGGCCAGCAGCCATGGATTCGGCACTGGCGTTATAGGAATCGTCGATGACGCGGGCACCGCTCTTGGCGCGCTTGATCTCCTGGCGGTGACCGGTGATCGTGAGGCCCCTAAAAGCAGCATCGATCTGCTCGGGCGTCACGCCCAGGCGATAGGAAACCGCGGCGGCCTTAACGGCATTAGGAACGGACTGCACGCCGGGGATGGCAAGCATGGTATCGATCGTCTCACCCTGGCCAAAATCGAGCGTAAAGACCGGACGTCCCTCGTCATCAACACGAATGTCGCGGGCACGGACCTCATCGTCGTCCGAGACGCCGGCCAGCATAACGTCGATACCAGCAGGCTGGGCGAACGTATCGCGAATGAACGGCGTAAAGTCGTCCTCACCGCCCAAAACCAGCAGCGGCAAGAAGTCGCCGGCGGCGCACATACCCTGGACAATCTCGGCCTTAGCGCGGGCGATGTTCTCGCGGCTGCCCAAAATGCCGATGTGAGAGGTACCAATCTTGCTCACGATGGCAAGGTTGGGATTGGCGGACTTGGACAGGCGCTCAATCTCGTGGAAATGGTTCATGCCCATCTCGAGCACCAGGACCTCGGTATCGGCCGGAGCGGAAAGCACCGTGAGCGGCATGCCGATCAGGTTATTGAAATTGCCCTTGGTGGCCCAGACACGATAGCGCTTGGCGAGCACGGCGGCGAGCACGTCCTTGGTCGTCGTCTTGCCGATGGAACCGGTAATGCCAACGACCAGGCAGCCAAGCTCCAGGCGATACGTGTGCGCCAAACGCAGCAGAAACTCCTCGGGATCATCGGTCAGCAGGATGGCGCACCCCTTGTCCTGCGCCAGCGAGACCAGCTCGGCCTCGGGCTCACGCGTCATCACGACGGCGCCGGCACCCGACTGGACGGCACGGGAAGCAAAATCATTGCCGTCGACGTTTTCACCGGGAAAGGCGACGAAAATCGTCCCTTCCTCGACCTGGCGCGAGTCGATAACGCACCCGCGGCATACCCGATCGGCTTCTCCCGTCACGGTTCGGGCCCCTGTTGCGGCCGCGAGGTTGTTGACGGCGATCTCTATCATTGCAGCTCCCCTGTAAACCTAATAATGCTATCGGCGTATTGTATCCCAGCGCCGCACATGCGTGGTGCAGGGCATGTGAACACCCTCATATGGGACAACAAACCACGCCCCAAAGATTGTAACCCCCTACTTCGTGTGCGGGATACCCAGCACGTCGAGCGCGTTGGCCATAATGGACTGGAACGGCACCGCAGCGGCATCCGAGCCGCTCGGCGTTCCGTCGAGCGTGATATAGCACAGCACCTTGGGCGATTGTGCCGGTGCAAAGCCCATAAAGGACGACATGTAGTTCTCCTTGAGGTAACCGCCGTTCTCGTCGGCTCGTTCGGCCGTACCGGTCTTACCCGCCACGTCATAGCCGTCAACCGCGCCGCCAACGCCCGTTCCCTCGGACACGACCGTCTGCATGCACGATGTCACCTGGGATGCGGCATCCTCAGAAATCGCGCGCTCGCCTTCGCCCCAGTCCTTCTCGTCGCCTTTGCTGGACTTATAGAAGTGCGGGGTCATCATCACACCGCCGTTGGCGATGCCGCCCACGGCACGTGCGATCTCAATCGGCGAGACGGACAGTGCCTGTCCAAAGCTCATCGAGCCCAGCGTGGCGCCGTCATACTGGTCACGCTCCTTGACGATACCCAGGCTCTCGCCCGGAAAATCTACACCGGAGCTATGACCGATGCCCCACTTGTCCACATAGGCGGCAAAGTCGTCGGCACCGATCTTGCGCCCCACCAGGACAAAGCCCACGTTGGACGAACGGCGCATCATCTCGCGCACATCCATGGTCATGGCGTAGTCGCGCTTGTCGGCATCGGTGACGGTATCGTCGCCAACCTTGATGCTCGCCGGCACCTCAAACGACGTACTCGATCGCACGACGCCCAAGTCGAAGCCGGCGCCCGCCACGAGCGTCTTAAAGACCGAGCCGGGCTCGTAGGCATCGGTGACCAGGCGCAGGTTCATATCCTCGGTCTTGGCGTTTTCCAGATCGGTCTGGTCGTAAGTCGGATACGAGCAGGCTGCCAAGATCTCGCCTGTCGTAGGATCGGTGACCAGCGCCGAGCCGTTCTTGGCCTTTGTCTTCTCGACAGCCTCTGCCAGGGCATCCTCGGCCGCACGCTGGATATTGACGTCGAGCGTCGTCACGATATCAACGCCGTCGACCGCGGCCACCTTTTTATAGGCACCGCCCGCGATATAGCTGCCGTCCCTCGCGCGCTCGCGTACGAGAGAACCGTTCGTGCCGGTCAGAAGCTTGTTGTATTGCTTTTCGAGACCCGTCAAGCCGTCGTTGTCCACATTCACTACACCCAGCACCTGCGATGCCAGGTTGCCGTATGGATATACGCGCTTCATGGCCTGCTCAAAAAGCACGCCGGGCAGGTTCTTCTTCTCCAGCGCCGCAACATCGTCTTCGTCCACCTGGCGCTTGATATACACCCAGGTTCCATCGGACTCAACGAGCTTGCGGCAGGTCTTTTTATCGATTCCAGTTGCCTTGACCAGCGCTGACACCGTCTTGTCAACATCCTCGACAAGCTGCGGATTCACGGCGATGTTGCGACATTCGACCGACGATGCCAACACGTTGCCGTTGCGGTCGTAGATGGTGCCGCGTTTGGCATAGAGGGTCTGCGCAAGCAGGCGGCGCGCATCGGCACGCTCCCGCAGTTTATCGGCTTCGGCAATTTGATAGTCGGCAAGGCGAAAGACGCCCAAGCCCAAGCCAAGCCCGATGAAGCCCATGACGGCTTTGCGGCGAGGCAGAGGTGCGCCTGTGAGCCATTCGGTCGACGAACTCTTGCGCGACCTGGTGTTATGCACTTGAGGGCCGCCCGAGCCGCGAAGTCGCGACGCCGGGTCGTTGCCACGGGACTGCCCGGCGTTGTAAGATTGCCGACCCGTTCCTTGATAACCAGAACGTCCCCGCGACGAGGGACGTCCAGAACCGCGGCCCCCATCGGAACCGCGGCGATAGTCATTTGTCATACTCAGCTACCGTCTTGCTACTGAGCGGTCGCGGTCGCGTTGGCGCCCGCGGCTGCATCCTGCGAAAAGTCAAGTGTAACGCTCTCGCTGGGCTCCACCATGCCATAAGCGCCCGCAAGGTCGCGAATGCGCGTGTCGGCGCCATAGACCGAATGCATGACCTCCAGGTCGGAGCTCTCATCGGTCGCTTTTTCGAGCGTGTTGGTAAGCTCGGCGTTGCTGTTGAGCACCTGGGCCGTAACGCCGGCGAGCGCCACGCGGGCGACGCCGATCGTCATGAAGATAGCCGCAATGATGCAAAACGTTTTAAGAACGCTCATGAAAACCGGGCTTACCGCCTGGTTTGCCTGACGGCCCGCGCCCGTGTAGACATCAAAGCGCGGCGTGCGCTGCTCACGGGGAGCAACGGGGGCCTGCGGCGTCTCACGATAGGCGGGCATGGCGTTCATATCATAGGCGAGTGCTGCGCTTGAAGTGTTGTAGCCCATGATATGCCGCCTCCCATCCCGAGTACGTTGGTAGTGTGTTTAAGCTTCGTTTATGGTGCGAGCGGGAGGTCCAATATCGCGCGGTCGCGCCTACAGACGCTGCGCCACGCGGATTTTGGCTGATCTCGCCCGAGGGTTGCGCTCAACCTCATCAGGCTGGGCAACCAAGGGTTTGCGGGTGATGACCTTGAGTATCGGCACGTTGCCGCACACGCACACCGGAATCTCCGGCGGACACGTGCACCCCTGGCTCATCTCCTTAAAGTGGTTCTTTACGATACGGTCCTCGAGCGAGTGATACGAGATGACGCAGATACGTCCGCCCGGGTTGAGCCACCTGGTGGCGGCATCAAGCCCTCGTTCGAGCACATCGAGCTCGTGATTGACCTCGATGCGAATGGCCTGGAAACTTTTCTTGGCCGGGTGTCCGCCATGCCGACGAGCGGCAGCCGGGATACCCGCCTTGATGATCTCGACAAATTGGCCGGTGGTTTCGATCGGTTCTTGCTCGCGGCGGCGCACGATCTCGCGCGCGATCTGCGAGGCGAACTTCTCTTCGCCGTAGACGCGTAGAATCCGGGCGAGGTCGTGTTCGTTATAGGTGTTGATGACCTCAGCTGCGTTTAAGGTGTTATTACCCGGATCCATCCGCATGTCCAATGGGGCGTCCTCGTTATACGAAAAGCCCCTGCCAGGGATATCGAGTTGCGGCGACGAAACGCCCAAATCGAACAGGAAGCCATCGACCCCGGGCACCTCGGCCGAGCAAAGTAGCTCGTCCAAGTCGCCGAAGTTGCCCTTCAGCAGCTGGTGCGGAACGCCGGGAACCTCGCGGTCCAGACGGGCGCCAGCGGCCTCGAGGGCCATGTCGTCCTGATCGACGCCGAGCAAAAGGCCCGTCTCCCCCACCTGTGCGGCCATCTTTACCGAATGGCCGGCACCGCCAAGGGTGCAATCGCAGACAACGGAGCCGCTCTTTAGCCGCAGCGACTCAAGCACTTCGCCGAGCATGACAGGTTCATGCCGATATTCTTGTGTCAAGATCCCACGCTCCATCCGTTACCCGTGCCTTGCCCTTACGAGAAGAAGAGGTCCAGCAGGGCCTCATCGTCATCGTCCTCATCGGCCGCGGCGCGATCCCAAACCTCAAGGTGGTCGTAGTTGCCCACAACCGTGACCTCGCGGTCGAGGTTCGCCTGCTTGCGGAGAGACTCGGAAAGACCGATACGACCGGCACTGTCCACATCCATCGACGTGGTGCGCTTGTTGATCGCCCTCATGAGCTTCTGGTCATTAATGTCACGCGGGTTAAAACCCTCGTGGCCCTCACGACCCGCGAAGAGTCCTTCGACCCACTTATCGAAGGCCTCGGCAGAGAACACGTACAGAGCATCGACATCCAGGGCTTTGAACACGCGAACGTGCTCTCCAAGCTCCTCGCGAAGGGGTGCAGGCAGGGACAGACGACCTTTTGCATCGAGATTGCGCTCGTATGCACCAGTCATTCCCATGTGCGCCCTCCCCTCGGTTACTCAGATGGCACGTACGCGGGGAACCACCCCGCTTGTCGACGTCATTAATAATATGGGGAACCGCCCCATTTTTCAACACCTTTCCCCACCCCTTCCCCCACCCCGCCCCACTACTCCACTCACCATATATTGCAAAACACCCCCAAGCATATGTTCGAAAACACAATATGTTGTGTTTACAGCAACGGCGGGATGCCACCTGTAGAACCACGCCCGCGAACCTCAACCTTCAAGTTGACCTTGAGGCGATTTTTACGTCCCTTTACATGCCGTTCACATCGCCCCCAAACTCCCCCACCCAAGGCACGTGCGGCCCACCACCGCGATGCCAAGTGGCGAAAAATGGGACGGGCCCCAGATTGCCCATGCGCGCGCAAAAGCACGCCGTGGCAATCTGGGGCCCGTCCCCAAATACCTATAAATTTGCAGGTCAGCGATGAGTTAACGATGCGCCAGCGGGTGCGCCGCCAGATAGACCTCGGTCAGTTGCGTACGATCGACATGCGTGTAGACCTGCGTGGTCGATATATCGGCATGTCCCAAGATCTCCTGTAGCACACGGAGGTCTGCGCCGCCCGCAAGCATATGGGTAGCAAAGGAGTGACGCAGCGTGTGGGGATGGAGTCCCACCAGCCCCACCTGGCGCCCGTAGCGCTCACAGATGGCATGGATGCCCTGGCGCGACAGACGGCGGCCGTTCTTATTTAAAAAGACCGCCGAGGTCTCGGTTCCGCGGGCATGGGCCGCCAAGCGAGAACGCCCCTCAGTTACATAAAGCGTCAGAGCTCGCGCCGCGCTTCCTACCAGCGGGGACAGGCGTTCCTTCGAGCCCTTACCACGAACGAGCACAAAGCCATCGTCGATATGGATATCGCCCACATCGAGCCCCACCAACTCGCTCACACGCAAACCGCATCCGTAGAGCACTTCCAAGATGGCATGGTCGCGCAAGCCCATCTCGCCCTCGGGGAAGTCTTGATCGAGCAGCGCCGAGACATCCTCCACCGATAGATACTCCGGCAAACGCTCAGCCTTTTTAGGCAGGCGCAACGCCGCCGTTGGATTTTGGGCCACAGCCCCATCGCGCACCAAAAAGGCATGTAAGCCCTTCACGGCCGCAAGCGCACGCTCCACCGAGGCATCGGAATAGCCCCCATCGCGACGGTCGGCAACAAAGCCCTCCACGACCTGACGAGTCACCTCTTCAAAAGACACAATACCCGCCCGCTCCAGATAGGCGCAGTACGTCGTCAGGTCACGACGATAGGCCGCAATCGTGTTGCGCGCCAAACCCCGCTCGACCGCGAGGTAATCGAGATACTCCCCCGCCGCCACGGCGAGCGACGAGGGAGTAGCTTCGGTATGTTCCTTATTCGACGGCACCCTTAGTCCGTAGCAAGGTTCATGGGCGTCACCTGCAGACGGTCGACACCCTCGTGCTGGCCGATCGAAGCGCGCACGAACTCGCGGAACAGCGGCTGCGGGTTGGTCGGGCGGCTCTTGAACTCGGGATGAGCCTGGGTTGCCACATACCACGGATGCACGTCGCGCGGCAGCTCGACCATCTCGACCAGGCGCTCGTCGGGCGACAGGCCCGAGATAACCAAACCGGCGTCCTCGAGCTGGTCGCGGAAGGCGTTGTTGAACTCAAAGCGATGACGGTGACGCTCGTAGACGAGCTCCTCGCCATATGCCTCGCGAGCGAGGGTATCGGCGGCGAGCTTGCACGGATAGGCGCCCAGGCGCATGGTGCCGCCCTTCTCGGTCACGTCCTCCTGCGAGCTCATCAGATCGATGACACTATACGGGCCATCCGGATCGAACTCGGAGGAGCTGGCGCCGGCAAGGCCGACGACGTTGCGGGCGAACTCGCACACGGCCACCTGCATACCCAGGCAAATGCCCAGATACGGAATCTTGTGCTCACGGGCAAACTCGGCCGCGAGGATCTTGCCCTCCAGGGCGCGCTTGCCAAAGCCGCCGGGGACCAGGATGCCCGAGGCGTCGCCCAGAACCTCGGAGACATTCTGCTCGTCGAGGCTCTCGCCGTCGACCAGCTGGACGTCCACATGGCGATCGTAGAAGACGCCCGCATGGTGCAGGGCCTCGATAACCGACAGGTACGCATCGGGCAGCTGCGTGTACTTACCCACGACGGCGATCTTCACCTTGTCGGCGTGATGGTTGGCGTGATTCTGTTTGCGCAGGAACTCGTTCCACTCGCTCATGTCGCGCTCACGCGGATCCAGACCCAGGCGCTCGCAAATGCGCAGGTCAAAGTCCTGCTCGGCAAGCAGCTGCGGAACATCGTAAATGCTCGCGCAGTCCTCGTTGGTAAAGACGCAATCGGTGTCGACGTCGCAGAAGCTTGCGATCTTTCCGCGGATAGCGTCATCGATATGGTGGTCGGAGCGCAGCACGATGATATCGGGCTGGATGCCAAAGCTGCGGAGCTCCTTGACGGAATGCTGCGTGGGCTTGGTCTTGACCTCATGGGCGGCGGCGATATAGGGAACGAGCGACACGTGGATGTAGCAGACGTTCTCGGGGCCGGCCTCCTTGCGGTACTGACGGATGGCCTCGACAAACGGTTGGGACTCGATGTCGCCGATCGTGCCGCCCAGCTCGGTGATGACTACATCGGAGCCGGTCTGCTCCTCGATGCGACGGAACTTGTCCTTAATGGCATTGGTGACGTGAGGAATCACCTGCACGGTACCGCCCAAAAAGTCGCCGCGACGCTCGCGGGCGATTAGGCTTTTGTAGATGGCACCGGTCGTAAAGTTGGAATCGCGGGTCAGGTTCTCATCAATAAAGCGCTCGTAATGACCCAGGTCCAGGTCGGACTCGTAACCGTCCTCGGTTACAAAGACCTCACCATGCTGGAACGGGCTCATGGTACCGGGGTCGACGTTCAGATACGGGTCGGCCTTCTGCATCGTTACTTTGTAGCCACGCGACTTGAGCAGACGGCCCAGCGAGGCCGCGGTGATACCCTTGCCCAGGGACGAAACCACGCCACCGGTTACGAACACATGCTTGGTCATATTGAGTTACCTGCGCTTCCCGTAGAAGTTGTTTATCCACATCTTACGGGTCTTCATTGTAATACTCGCGCCGCGGACCGTTCGCAATTTTTCTCGCATGCGATTGCATTTCTCAATCTTGAAACAAAACGCCGCCCGGTTTCCCGGGCGGCGTCGCTATGGCAAGGGTTACATGCTGCTATCGATCAGCAGCCTCGTCCTCAAGCATTTCTTGAACGAGCATGCCGGTACGGACGCCCTCAAGATACCACTCACCACGTTCGGTGAGGCAAATGCCATTTGCAAGCTGACCGCCGTCGTCGCTATAACGCGAGACAACATCAATCATGCCTTCGGAATCCAAGCGATCGATTGCGGCGCGGGCACGATACGGCGAAACCCCCACGCGCTCGGCAAGCGTTTTGCGCGAGAAACCATACGGCCCGCCATTGTCTTCGGTTTGCTGGTCGATCTCCATCAACACCAGCACCTCGACACGCTTCATATCGTTGACACTCGCACGACCCTTGCCCGCCATAGCAGCCTCCTCAAACCGAGCACGAGCATCTAACGCGCCGTGCGCGACCGACACACCTCACGATGGCAGGTAATATCCATCATGCGGCATCCCGCTAAGGATGAAACAGTTACGGTTATTGTATACCGCTCAAATTGTTTCTAGGCAGGTAAACGGCTATTTTTCGCCGAAATAGGCGCTTTATTGATCAAAAAGCCGTACCGGGCGCTAACCCGATACGGCCAAATGCAATGCAATTACCGCGGTGCTTCAAACTTAGCGATGGAAGAAACCGCGGCGCTCGAACTTGGGCTCGCAGCACACGTTGATACCCAGTTTGCGCAGTACCGTCTCGTCCGTCGGCGAGATGATCACGCTAAAGAAGGCATCGCAACCGCGCAGCTGCTCCAGGCCCGAAAGGACGCGAGCGGCCGTCTCACTCGTGGCCGAGGTGATCGACAACGCCATAAGCGTCTCGTCGGTGTGGAGGCGCGGGTTTTTGCTGCCCAGGAAATGCGTCTTGAGCTTGCTGATGGGCTCGATCGCCTCATCGCTAATAACCTCGAGCTCAAGGTCGACGCCCGAGACATGCTTGAGGGCGTTCATAATGAGCGAACTTGCGGCGCCCAGGCGCGTGGAGGTCTTACCGGTCACCACGGAACCATCGGGCATGACCATGGCACCCACGGGACCGCCCGTGAGCTGCTCCCTGGTGAGGGCCGCCGAGCGCGCCGGCGAGTAGTTCTTATCGATGCCGGCTTTCTTCATAATAATCTTGAGACGGTCGACTTGCTCATCGCCTACGCCGGTACGGCGCACATTTTCGACCGCGGTAAAGTAGCGACGGACGATCTCCATCTTGGAAGCGTCGCGGCAGGCATCGTCATCGGTGATGGCAAAGCCGACCATATTGACGCCCATGTCCGTAGGGCTCTGGTAGGGGCTCTTGCCCAAGATCTTTTCCATCAGGGCACGGACTACCGGGAAGGCCTCGACGTCACGGTTATAGTTGACCGTGGTCTTGTTATAGGCCTCAAGGTGGAAGGAGTCGATGATGTTGGCGTCATCGAGGTCTGCCGTGGCGGCCTCGTAGGCAATGTTGACCGGATGCGTAAGGGGCAGATTCCAAACCGGGAAGGTCTCGAATTTGGCATAGCCGGCGGCCGTGCCATGCTTGTGCTCGTGATAGAGCTGAGACAGGCAGGTGGCAAGCTTGCCCGAGCCAGGACCGGGGGCAGTGACCACGACGAGCGGTCGGGTGGTCTCGACAAACTCGTTCTTGCCGTAGCCATCATCGGACACGATCAGATCGACATCGTGCGGGTAGCCCTCGATGGGATAGTGCAGCTTGGCGGGAATGCCGAGCGCGTTCAGGCGGTTGCGGAACACATCGGCAGCAGGCTGGCCGGCGTACTGGGTGATGACCACAGCCGCGACGGCAAAGCCGTTGCCGCGGAACAAGTCAACCAGGCGCAGCACATCCTCGTCATAGGTAATGCCAAGGTCACCGCGAGCCTTGTTTTTCTCGATGTGGTTCGCGTTGATCGCGATGATAACCTCGACATCGTCGGCGATGCTCTTGAGCATGCGGAACTTGCTGTCCGGTTCAAAACCCGGCAGCACTCGGCTCGCATGATAGTCATCGAACAGCTTACCGCCAAACTCCAAATAGAGCTTGCCACCAAACTGCGAGATGCGCTCCTTAATGTGAGCAGCCTGCAGCTCGATATACTTCGCATTGTCGAAACCCTGGCGCATGTATGGCTCCCGTCCCGTTTCCAATTAATGTTCTAGGCGATTATAACGGAGCAGACCCTCCCCAACGCCCAAGCAATCAACTGGCACCAACCAAACACGCCATCGATAAGTTGCGGTGAAATAGTTCCCGTTTAACCCCTCAAGACGGCCAAACAGGAACTATTCCACCGCAACTTCCCCTTTTTGGTTCAAACAAACCTGGCCTTTGTATCAATAATGGAAACATCGCAGGTGGAGCATAAGTCAGACACTATGACCCAATCCGAGGGCACGGAAACGACAGGAGCCCCCGCTCGTGACCGCGGGTCGGGGCTGCGACAA
>USOG01000002.1 GCA_900556365.1 uncultured Collinsella sp. | reverse complement strand
GCAAAGGCGAGCGCCAGGACGCATGTCAGAAATGCGAGTACGGACTTTTTGAACGTTGTCTTCATGGTGTCCTCCTTCATCGAACGAAACCCATAGAAGCAAATGCGGGGGTGGCGGATCCCCCGCTCATTACCAGTTAGGGGCGCTAGGGCCTGGGCGTTCCGCAGTTGCTGCAGAACTTGCCGCCGTTTTCGCTACCGCAGTTGGGGCAGAACCACTTGGCCGGTGCGGGGGCGGGCGCGGGACTGCCGCACTCGGAGCAGAACTTGCCGGTGTTGGTGGCACCGCAGCTGCAGGTCCACGTGCCGGCCGCGGGTGCGGCGGCGGGGGCCGGTGCGGGGGCGGGCGCCGGAGCCGGCTGCGGGGCGGCCTGCTGCTGTGCCTGGCCGGCGGCGAACAGCTGGCTGGCATTCATGCCGCCCATGCCACCTGCCATGCCCATGCCCATAAAGCCGGCCATTGCGCCGTTGGGGTTAGCGGCCGCCGCGCGCATCGCGTCGCTCTGGGCGCTGGCGATGTTGGCTGCTGCCATGGTGGGATCGCGCATGACCGCGGCCTTCTGCAGGTCCTTGATCATCTGCTCGTCCTCTTGCGAGGCGGCGATGGAGTTAACGCCAAAGCTCACGATCTCGACACCACGCAGGTCGCGCCAGTCGGCCGAGAGGACCTCGTTGAGCGCGCGGGCGAGCTCGGTGGTGTGGCCGGGGATGGCACTGTAGCGGATGCCCATCTCCGAGATCTTGGCAAAGGCGGGCTGCAGGGCGGTGAGCAGCTCGGACTTAAGCTGGCTGTCGATCTTGTCGCGCGTATAGCTATCGGTCACGTTGCCGCATACGTTGGTGTAGAACAGCAGCGGGTTGGTGATGCGGTACGAATACTCGCCGTTGCAGCGCACGGAGATGTCGACGTCCAGACCAATGTTGTTATCGACCACGCGGAAGGGCACGGGCGAGGCGGTGCCGTACTTATTGCCGATAATCTCCTTGGTGTTGATGAAGTAGACGCGCTGGTCCTTGCCCGCGTCGCCGCCAAAGGTAAAGCGGCTGCCGATATTGGCGAAGGTCTCCTTGATGGAATTGCCCAGGTTGCCGCTAAAGACGCTCGGCTCGCTGCCGGTATCGAAGACGAACTCACCGGGCTCCAGCGCGACTTCGATGATCTTGCCGTTTTGCACCACGAGCATGCCCTGGCCATCGTTGACGGCGATGACCGAGCCGTTGGAGATGACGTTGTCCTCGCTGCGCGTGTTGGAGCTGCGGCCACCGGTGCGTTTGCTGCCCTTGCAGGCCAAGACGTCAGCAGGCATCGATTCGCAGTAGATAAATTCCTTCCACTGGTCGGCCATGACGCCGCCGGCAGCTCCCAATCCAGCTTTCAAGAGTCCCATGGTGATCTTCCTTTCTCGTCAAAGGCCGGGTGGTTATTGGTCAGAATGACTAATCGTCCTTGTCGTCTTTCATGACAACGGTGGTCTCGGTGTGGCTGAAGGTGTCGTGCTTCTCGGTCAGGTCGAGCTCGCCACAATACTCATCGGCATGGGTTGCTTCGTTGGCCGTCTTGAGCTGGCCTACCAGTAGCACGTCTCCGATAATCACGATGATCAGCGGCGCGATGATGTTGATGAGGATACCCTCGATATCAAAGGTGAGGTAATCCGGATCGAAGGCGTATTCCCCCATAAAGAGAATCTGGGAGAGGATAAATCCGATCACGAAGAACAGCACCGAGGCGATGGCGAGCTTGGGCTTGGAGCAGGGGAGCTCGCCGACCAAGCGGCCGGTCTGGCCGTTCATGGCAAACAGGTAGCTCTTGCCGTTCCACGAGGTGGAGAGCATCCAGACGGGGAACAGGGCGTAGTCGCTGTCTTCCCAGGTGTAGTCGAGCTGCTTGCTTTCGACCGTGGCGTCGTCATACTCGTCGACGACGGTCTCGCGCAGGGCCGAGATCGTACTTTCTTCCATACGACGCTCGGCGCGCGCCTTGCAGGTCTCGCAGTCCTCGTCGTAACGGTTGGCGATGTAGCCGGGCATATATGCGACCGAGAACGGACGCAGCGCGTCGTAGTCAAACGGCTCGATGGCATCCATGTGGCCGTCGGGCATCTTGGACGATCCGTCGACGGGCACGCGCTTAAACGAGATATTGCCCTTGCGATAGGCATCGTAGTGGTCGGTGGTCGTGACGGTGCGGTCGGATTCCTCGGTCACGGTCTCGTTGGTCGCGTCAAAGTACACTTCGCCGTCAACGCGGGCGCCGTAGAGCCAAAACGGCACGTAGACACCTTGGACCTCGTCGATGTGGTTGCCGGTGACAAAGCTCTTGGGCAGCAAGATCTTGCCCTTGTAGTGTTCCTTGAGTGCGGCCGTGACGTCGTCGCGCCCGAGCTTAAACGGAATCACCAGGTCGGGCGAGAAGTCGCCAGAGAGCTGGCCGGGCGCCACGGCGGAGTTGCCGCAGTACGGGCAGGTGGTGACGGCGACGGTGCCGTCGGACACGAGCTCGGCGCCGCACGACGAGCAGATGTAGCCGGCGTTTTGGGCGAGCTCCTGCACCGCGTCGTCGGCGAGGGGCTTTGGCGTTGCGGCTGCCGCATCGGCTTTGGCGTCGGCCTTGTCCTGGCGCTCGCGATAGAGGGCCTCGACTTCTTCGACTTCAAAGCGCGAGTCACAGTAGTCGCAGACGAGCTTTTGCTCGGCGCTTGCAAAATGTAAGGGGCCACCGCAGGCAGGGCACTGATAGTTAACGCTCTCGAAGGCCATGATCGGTCCTTTCGCTGCCGGAGGCTATGCGCCGATGGCGCCGCCGCAGTATTCGCAGCGCCCACTGGCATCGGGAATGGTGGTTGCACCGCAGAAGGGGCAGGTCACCGCGGTCTTGGGGGCCTTGGCGGCCACGACGCTGTCGCGCGTTTCCTGGCGCAGCTGCACCAGCGCGTCGCGGACCTCGGTTGCCTGGCGCTTGGCCTCGCGGTATTCGATGGAGCCGCGCTGATCGATGGTGGAGTCGTTCACGCGCAGGTTGATCTCGGTAAAGTACGGCGTGTTGACGTGGATGGTCAGATTAAAGTCGTAATCCAGGTCGTAGCGCGGCGGGTTGTAGCTCTCGCGCTCGCCGTCCTTGGTCTCGCGATAGATCTCGGTGCGATGCTCGTCGATATCCATATCGCAGCCGAGTACCTGCGAGAACTCGATGATGTCGGGATTGGCGTCGCGCCAGCGGCTCTGCGAAGTGATGATCAGCAGGCCCGCGTCCTCATCGAGCATAATATTGGTGCGCCCGGCAGAAAGCGTGCGCGTGGGGTTGAACGAAGACAGGCGTTCGGCGTTGGCCTCGCGGTAGGCGAGTTGCTCACGGATGTCGTCCGCGGTGCTGGAGCGATAACCGTGAAAGTAGGGGGAGAGCTTGCCGGCGCACTCTTTGCACAGGTAGCCTTCATTGATTTTTGTCTTACCTAGAAGTCCCAGCTCGGTACCGCAAATCGCGCACTCTTTCTTCTCGAACATCTTGTCAAAGAAGCCCATGGCTGCCTCCCATCAACTGGTAGCGTGTGTCACTTTTGATGATGGGGGAGTGCGCGATCCTTCGCGATACCCAGACGGCTCAAGGAGTCTCCACAACTGGGACACATGGCCCATTTTTGACCAGTCGTTGGGGACGTTCTTCGGCCACTCATTGGGGACGTACTTAAATGAGTGGCAGCTGGGACACTCCTGGCCGAGCTAGAGGCCGCGCGTGTCCCTTCTGGTCCATGAGGCTCAAAACCGCGGTGTGACGTGAACGGCTGGGGTCAAATTTGCAGCATTTCGAGCTCGGCTTCGATATTGAGACTGGTTCTTTATTAAAATAGATTTCCAGACAATTGAGCGGCTGGGGGTTAACCATGAGGGACATGGGAGACACAACCGCATATCTGCGTCGGGGCATTCGGGAGATTATATGCCTGGCGCTGTTCTTCTTCACGTTTTTGGCGTGCGAGTATCTTTTTGATGCGCGCATGGCCGAGTTCGTGTCTCCGAACGAGGTCGTTATTTATGAGAGCCTTGTCATCGGCGCGAGCGTGATTGGCTTCTTTGTGCGTCCCATTCTGTACTATCGCCGTCCCCATGCTATCGACGCAACGAGTGACGTCACGGGCGTTTTGCTGGTGGCGGCATTGCTGCTGTTGATTATGGCGGTTCAGGTTGAGGTGGTAATTGCCGGCAGTTTGGTGGCGTGCTGCGCGTTGGGCTACTGCGGATCGACTGCCTACGCAAACTTTGCACGGCGCTTTGCGCGGACGCCCTGCTTGGCGCGCGCCGCCGCACTTTCTTACGTCATGGGCGTGCTGGTGCAGGTCCTCAACCACATGGTGATGCCTGCCGGCATTCCTCAGCAGGCTGTTCTGGTTGTCTGTGCGATCGCGCAGGTGGCGTTGCTCCACGGTGCCCGACGCGCCAAGCTGCGCGACGAGTCCGATCCCAGCTTTGAACCCAGTGTTGCCGGGCTTTCGGTAGATGCTTTGGAATATGGCGCCAAGTGGCAAGACGATCCCAAGGCAAAGGCGGCATTCCGCCGCGCCGTGGTCCGCCTGACCGTGGCGACGGCGTATCTTTCCGGCGTATTCGCCGCTCTCAACGCGGGTCTCACAACCTTGCATGCTACCGGAGCCGTTGATTTGGGTGACTGGCCGCGCCTGCTGCTTGTCGTGAGCTCGTTGGCTGCCGGCGTCCTATTTGACCTGCACGGCCGCTCGTATATGAATATCGGCATGACATGTGCCGCCATACTGTCCACGCTTTCGTTCTTTGTGCTCATCGTCGATGGCAATGGCGGCAACGAGCTTGCTGCCACGATCATCTTTTATCTGGGCTCGGGCTTCTTTGTGGTGTTCTTTACCACAAAATATGCCGCCGTCTCGCTCTATGCGCGCTGGTCATATTTTTGGCCGTGCATGGGTCGCGTCGTCAACAACGTGTGCTCGATGCTCGTGACGGCGCCGGCGGTGGCGATCATCTCGAGTCAAAACGTGCTGGCTGCGATCGGTGCGGCGCTCGTGATGTTTGTGGGCATTGCGATTACGCTGCTGGGGCAGTTGGGGCAACGAACCGATGATGCCGTGATGCAGGGTGGCCTGCCGCTTGCCACCGACGATCTTGGTGGGGATCTTGCGCCCACACGCTCCGACCCCGAGCCCGTGGAGGCAGCGGAGCTCACGTCCGATGAACGCCTCGATGCTTTCGTCGCCACCTTTGGGCTTACAGAGCGCGAGCACGATATTCTTGAGGTCTTGGTCGTTTCGGACCAGAGCGTTCAGGACATCGCCACAACGCTTTTCCTTTCGCGCTCCACGCTCTATCGTCACATTTCCTCGATCAACAAAAAGACCGGCACCGCCTCGCGCGTGGCCCTCATCAACTTCTTCTGGTCCTGGACACCCAAGGACTAGCTAATCTCCCAATAAGTTGCGGTGGAATAGTCCCTAAATTAAAGTCACGGGGCTTTAAACAGGAACTATTTCACCGCAACTGCTGGGGGGATAGACTGCGGCGGCGGCAGAGGCAACGGCAGCGGCGTTGGCAGCTGTGGTAGTGGCAACGGCAGCTGGCAGGGTGTTTTCCGTCTACTTGCTACAGCAGCTCGCCGTGGCGGGCGATGTAGCGGCGTTTTGCCAGCTGGGTGAGCGCGATGTAGGCGGTGACGATGCCGATGAGCAGCGCGAAAAAGCTCGTGGGCAGCGTCATGAGGCCGAGTGCATCGGCGATGGGGCTTGCCGGCAGCCAGGTGACGAGCGCCAGGCCCAGCACGGTGAGGGCGCACAGTGCCGGTGCGGCATGGTCGCGCGGGCTCGGCAGGCGCGGGGAGCGCAGCATGTGGATCACGAGCGTCTGCGACCACATGGACTCGACAAACCAGCCACTCTGGAAGAGCGCCGCAAAGGCTGCCATGCCCGTGACATTGCCCGCGGCGGCAAGCTCGGACCAGCTTGCGCCCACGGCGGCGGGGCACACCACAAAGAAGAGCGCGGCGAAGGTAACGATATCAAACAGCGAGCTCACGGGGCCCAGCTCGAGCATAAAGCCCTTGATGGACGCGGCGTCCCAGGCGCGCGGACGGGCAGTCCAGGCGTCATCGACGGTGTCCCATGGCAGCGCGATGCACACGATCTCGTAGACCAGCGATAGCAGCACCAGCTGCAGAGCGCTCATGGGCAAAAACGGCAAGAACAGGCTCGCGACGGTCACGGACAGCACGTTGCCAAAGTTGGAGCTCACCGTGGTCTTGAGGTACTTGAGCAGGTTGCCGTAGGTGCGGCGGCCTTCGATGATGCCGCGCTCGAGCACGCCCAGGTCCTTCTGAAGCAAGATGATATCGGCAGATTCCTTGGCGATGTCGACGGCGGAGTCGACCGAGATACCGCAATCGCTCGCACGCATGGCGGCGGCGTCGTTGATGCCGTCGCCCATAAAGCCCACAGTGTGGCCGAGCAGCTCGCGCATGACGCGCACCAGACGCGCCTTCTGCAGCGGCGAGAGCTTGGCGAAGAGATGGGCGTTCTCGGCGCGCTCGGCAAGCTCGGCGTCATCGAGCGCATCGATCTCGGAGCCGAGTAAGACGTTGCTCGCATTGATGCCAATCTGCTCGCAGACGGTTGCGGCGACGCGGTCGTTGTCGCCGGTCAGGACCTTGATCGCCACGCCCTTGGCCTCGAGCGTGGCGACGGCGCCCGCGGCACTCGCCTTGGGCGGATCGAGGAAGGCCAAAAAGCCCATCAGCACCATGTCGCACTCGTCGGCGATGCCAAATTCGCCCACGCAGCGCGGATCGGTCTTCTGCGCCACGGCAATCACGCGCAGGCCCTCGGCGTTGAGTCCGGCGACCTGCTTGCGAATCTGGGCGAGCTTATCTTCGGTGAGCGGCTGGGCGATGCCATCGACCTCGACAAAGGAGCAGATCTCGAGCATTTCCTCGGCAGCTCCCTTGGTGACCATCTGGGTTTTGCCTTGGGCGTCGGCGACAACTACGCTCAGGCGACGGCGCGAGAAATCGAAGGGCACCTCGTCGACCTTGGTATAGCGGTCGCGCAGGCTCTGGCCCAGCATGGAATCGGGCACGACGGTCGAGGGCGTCACGTCGGCACGGTCGATTACGGCAAGGTCGATAAGGTTTTTGAGGCCGGTCTGGAAGAGGCTGTTCAAAAACGCATGGCGCAGCACACGTGCGTCCTCGTTGCCATCGGTGTTGAGGTAGCGCTCGAGCACGATGCGGTCTTCGGTGAGGGTGCCGGTCTTGTCGCAGCACAGCACGTCCATGGCACCGAGGTTTTGGATCGCCGGCAGCTCCTTGACGATAACCTGGCGGCGGGCAAGGTCCTTGGCGCCCTGCGACAGGCTCGTGGTCACGATGACGGGAAGCATCTGCGGCGTGATGCCCACGGCCACGCTCGTGGCGAACAGCAGCGCGTCGATGACGTTGCCCTTGGTGGCGGCGTTGATGGCAAAGACGGCCGGAGCCATAACGAGCATGAGGCGTACGAGCAACATGGAGACGCTCGAGACGCCGCGATCAAACGCGCTCTTCTCGCCGCGCCCGTTGAGCATCTTGGCGATGCCGCCCAGGTAAGTGTCCGAGCCGGTGGCAACGACAAGCGCCATGGCGGTGCCGTTTTGCACGGAGGTGCCGGTAAAGACGATGTTCTTGCAGGCAGAGAGCGGCAGCGCGGAGCTATCGGCACCCTCGACGACGGTGGCGGCGGTCTTTTCGATGGCCTCGCTCTCGCCGGTGAGCGCGGACTCGATCACAAATAGGTCGCGCGCGGTGATGATGCGGGCATCGGCCGGCACCATATCGCCGGCAGAGAGGCGGATTACATCGCCGGGGACGAGCTCGTCGAAGGGGATCTCGATGCGCTCGCTGTCGCGCAGGGCGGTACAGGTGTTGGAGACCAGGTCCTTAAGGGCTTCGGCCGCATTGCCGCTGCGGGCTTCCTGGATAAACTTCATGCCGCCCGATACCAGCAGCATGATGCCGATGACGATGACCGTGGAGGGATCGCGCTGCGGCTCGGGCACGGCGAGTACGTCGATGTAGAGCGAGACCAGTGCGAGCGCGGCGAGGATGCCGGCGAAGGGATCGATGAACGCGTCGGCGATGCGGCGGGCGAGCGTTTTGGTCGTTGCCTCGATGGTGTTGGGGCCGACGGCGTTCAGGCGCTCAGTTGCCTGCTCGACGGTGAGGCCGTTTGCCGTGGCGTCAAGCAGTACGAGGGCGTCCTCGGCACTATGGGTGGCGGCGAATATGGTGTTCTTGGACAGGCCGGTATGAGCGGCAGGGCGCGCCGTGCGGCGGCGCTTGGAGATGGCTTCGAGTACCGTGACGGTTTTGAGCATCAGCATAGGGTCCTCCTTGTTGAGGGGAGTTAGCGTACGTGTCGTATTTGCTTCAAAAAACCTAGATGTCGCTCACGTCATGCTCTCGAACCACCACAAAGGGGACAGGCACCTTTGTGGTGGTTTTGACGATCGATTCGTGGCGCTTATGCGTGTGCGGAATCCTCGCGGCGTGCCGAGGGCAACATGCAGGTTTTTCGACTATGACTGCCTTCCATGGCACACCTCCTTAAGGCTGGGCGCAGCGCGCTTTGGGTATCTCGTACCCGTTTTAATCCGCCCGTATTCTTGATGAGGGGGGGGTTGCAATGTCAACCCCATTGTTCGGAAAACCATTGTCGCTGATAAAGCCTTTACAGAATACCGTGGCCTCAAAGCGCGCCCGCATCGACGCCCTGCCTGCGCTAAACTGGAGGGCACGTACGCGATTACGAGAGGAGCCCGCATGGAGGCTTACAAGCAAGAGTTCATCAAGTTTATGGTCGAGTCCAACGTCCTTAAGTTCGGCAGCTTTACGCTCAAGAGCGGCCGTCAGTCCCCGTTCTTTATGAACGCCGGCGCTTACGTGACGGGCTACCAGCTCAAGAAGCTGGGCGAGTATTACGCCCAGGCCATCCACGATAACTTTGGCGACGACTTTGACGTGCTGTTTGGACCGGCCTACAAGGGCATTCCCCTGGCCGTCGTGACCGCCATTGCCTACCACGAGCTGTACGGCAAGGAGGTCAAGTACTGCTGCGACCGCAAGGAGGCCAAGGACCACGGCGCCGACAAGGGCAACCTGCTGGGCTACGAGCCCCAGGACGGCGATCGCGTGGTCATGGTCGAGGACGTCACCACCAGCGGCAAGTCCATCGACGAGACCTATCCCAAGGTCAAGGCTGCTGCCGATGTCGAGATCAAGGGCCTCATCGTGTCTCTCAACCGCATGGAGGTCGGTAAGGGTGGCGTGACCACCGCTCAGAAGGAGATCGAGGCCAAGTACGGTTTCCCCGTCGCGAGCATCGTCTCCATGGCCGAGGTCGTCGAGACCCTCTACAACCACGAGATCGACGGCAAGGTTGTCATCGACGACGAGCTCAAGGCCGCCATCGACGCCTACTACGAGCAGTACGGAGTCAAGTAGGTTCCGCCGTTTTGCCGAACGGCGGACCGGTCGACGCTGCGCGGGCCGCATTTGGACAATCTGACGTTCAACTTCAAGGGCGCGACCAGAAGGTCAGCGCCCTTTCGTTTCACGTCACCTTGTCTCAAATGCGGCCCGCTCGCTGTCGCTGCCAAGACATCGGCGTTGCCGCGGTAGTCGTTGGGGACGTTCTTAAACGACTAGTCATTGGGGACGTTCTTGTTTGACTAGTCGTTTAAGAACGTCCCCAATGACTAGGCAGAAATGGGCGTGGATAATCTCCCGGTTTTGACCTGTGTGCGGGCTCAAAGTGGGAGATTATCCACGCTCGTTAGTTAAGCGTCCAAAAATCCACGCTCGTCGCTACTTGAGCCCGGGCAGGCGGGTGTAGGGAAACGAGCGCTCCAGGAATTCGGAGCAGCGGACGTAGTCTTTGGCGAAGTAACTGCTGTAGAGCGAATCGAGCACGTATTGCACGGCGATGTGGCTCGCGAACTGTGTGATGCGATGCGTCATGCTCTCGTGGTCACTCACCGTAAGGTAGGCGGCAAAGCCAGGGTGAATGCGCGCGCAATGAGGCGTGCCGATGACGACGACCGGGACATGCCGACTGCTGAGGATCGGCAGGATATCCTTGAGGTTGGGGGCAAGGCCACTGTAGGAGATGGCGATTGCCACATGGTCGGGGCCCGAGGCAAGCGCCGTGCGCACCTGGGCTTCGGAATTGTCGTGGCACGTTGCGCTTTTACCGGCGGAGAGCAGGCGATCGCGGAACATTCCCGCTGGATAGAGGTTGTGCGAGCCCGTGTAGATGTCGACCTGTCGGGCGTTCGCGATGAGCTTGGCGGCGTGGTCAAGCTGCGTGGGGTCGAGCAGCTCCTGCGTTTCGGCCAGCGTGGTCTGGTAGAGCCCCTCCATGCGTTCCATAACCTGCGCAGGGGTGGACGTAGCGTCGAAGGGAAAGTTGATGTCCACGTCGCAGCGGTTTCCCGCCTCGGTTGCCAAGCGAATAAGCTCGACTTTGAGGTCTTTGAAGCCCTCGAGGCCGAGCTTTTTGCAAAAACGGTGCACGCTTGCGACCGAAACGTTGGTGCGTGCGGCAAATTCCTTAATAGAAAGCACGCGGATGTCCTCGCCGATGGCAAGGGCTGCAATGCCGAGTTGCTGCTCGGTGGGGGTGAGGCCCTGCGCCTCGGAAATCTTGCGTTTGATATCCATGCGAACTCCCACACTCGCCAAGCCTGCCAAAAAGGGACAGGCTTATTTTGGCACGTTTCGGTCGGTATCAGGAAGTGTCAGGGGCGGGGCGGCGGTCCGTGGGCGCGAAAAGAAGTGTCGGGTTTGGCGCGCCCGCTTCTGTCCGTCCCGTGCGCAGGCGATACTCGGCTTATCGACCCGCGATGCAAAGGAGATGCTCATCCCACGAGCACTACCGGGAAGGGCTCTCGATTCGCGCCCTCACCTTAGCAATTTGACCATTTGGCACTATAATCACCATAGGCATGCGCATGACGTTGCGCTTAATCAAGAGGAGAAAACGTATGGGTCTGTTTGATATGTTCAAGAAGAAGGCTGAACCCGCGGCTGCTGCTGCTCCGGCCTCCATCTCTGCTTTTGCCGGCGCCGACGTGCTGTGCTCGCCTGTCAAGGGCAAGGTCATCAAGATGGCTGACGTTCCCGATCCCGTCTTTGGTGGCGAGGTCCTGGGCAAGGGCTGCGCCGTGTGGCCCGAGGATGACCTGGTCTATGCTCCCTGCGACGGCAAGGTGACCGTCACCATGGGTCACGCCGTGGGCCTGCAGTCCGATAGCGGCATCGAGGTTCTGGTGCACGTTGGCGTCGATACCGTCAACATGAATGGCGACGGCTTCGAGGGCTTCGTCAAGGCCGACGACGTCGTGAAGGCCGGCCAGCCCATGCTCAAGATCGATCGCGCCAAGATCGCCGCTGCCGGTTACAAGGACTGCGTCGTCGTGGCCGTGTCCAACACCGCCGAGTTTGCCGATGTCGAGCTCGCCGTCGAGGCTGAGTCCGCCGTCGCCGCCGGCGATGCCATCGTCAAGGTCGTCCGCAAGTAAGCTGTAGCGTCCAGAGGATGTTTTAGGGTGGTTGGATTGTCCGGCCACCCTTTTTATTAGACCGGGTGCACACGTTTTATTGCGCGTTGTGCAAGTCTACAGACCGTTCGGATGCTAAAACGAACCGACCGCGCCTTCGTACTGCCGAGGGTGTTCATTAGTTGATAGTATGGGCCTACCTTATTACAACGTGCGCCGTGTCCGGGAAGCGCGGTGCCGCTCATTGGGAGGAACAACATGAAAAAGAAGCTGCTGCTTGCGCCCCTCATGGCCGTCTTGGTTGCGTGCGTGGTCCTGCTTTCCGGCTGCGGAGGCCCTTCGGTCGAGGAGCTCATCACCAAGGACCTTACGACTCAGTTTGATGAGGTTAAGAATGGCGGAGACGATTTCCTCGCCGGTCTGGAAGAGGCTTCGGGCGACGAGTTCGAGCAGCTGGGCATCGATCCCAAGGAGTATGCCAAGAGCTATCTCGAGGGCTTTGACTACAAGATCGGCGACGTGACGGTCGACGAGGACAAGGGCACCGCAACTGCCGAGGTTACCATTACCTGCAAGTCAATGAACCAGATCGTTGAGGATTTTGCCACCCAGTACCAGGAGAAGGTCGCCGCGCTCGATTCGATGCCTTCCGATGACGAGTTGTACAAGATGGCCGGTCAGGTCATGGTTGATGTGACCAAGGCTGCTAAGACCAAGGACACCACGGTCACCTTCAAGTACACCGCCAATGACGATGGCGAGTGGTCTGCTGACGATTCCGCAACCAACGAGATGATGAATGCGATGATGAACTAGTTCGTTGCGGCGTTTTACCAAACGCCGCAACTGCTCGACGCTGCAAACGCCCCTAAGCGGCAATCTGACGTTCAATTTCAAGGGCGCGACCAGAAGGTCAGCGCCCTTTCATTTCACGTCACCTTGCTCGCTTAGGGGCGTTTTCGCTGTCCGTCCTCTACCTGCGACGTCGCCATTGCTGGAGTGGTCATTGGGAAGGCGGCACTTGGGGACGTTCCTTTTCTGTCGGCAGTTGGGGACACTCCTTGCGCCAGCGTTGCATCGAGTGGTCGGGAAAATGTGGCCCGGTTTTTGGCCGAATTCCGGGTCGCGGTTTCCGGATGGGGTGGGTTGCGGAAAGTGCGACCCGGAATATTGTTCTGAAACGGGATGGCGTTTCCCCGACGCGTCTCAAACGGAAAGCGCATCCCATTCCGGAGCTCCAAAACGGGACGCGCTTTCCGCGCGGAAGAATTGTCGCAGCTACGTTAAGCGGTGCTGCTCGTTACTCGCCCAGAATCAGCGCCGCGAGCTCTTCCTGAGTGTCAACCACGTAGTCGGCGCCGGCTGCTTCGAGCTCTGCGCGGCCGCGGAAGCCCCAGCTAACGCCCGCGCTCTTGAGGCCGGCATTGTGACCGGTCAGAACGTCGACATTGGAATCGCCCACATAGAGCGTGGTTGCCGGGTCGGCGCCCAGCGCTTCCATCACATGCAGCGTGACGGGTGCTTCGGGCTTGGGCGGAAACGCATCGACACGGCCCTGGACCAGCGCAAAGCGGTCGGGACCAAAGTACTTCTCGATAAGCGGGGCCGCCGAAATATGGTCCTTGTTGGTGAGCACGGCAAGCTGAACGCCCGCTGCGCGCAGACGGTCGAGCATCTCAATCGTTCCGGCGTAGGGTGAGGTGTGGTCCTCCTTGTGCTCGCCGTAGTAAGCCCTAAACTCGGCAAGCGTCTGCTCAAACATGCGACCGTCGCCCGCATATTCGGCGGGCATAAAGCGCTCAACCAGCTTGAGCATACCGTTTCCCACCTTGTAGCGGTACTCGTCCACAGCAAACGTGGGCCAGCCGTGCATCTCGCAGGTATGGTTGCCGGCGGCCGCCAGATCCTCGAGCGTGTTGAGGATTGTGCCGTCTAAATCAAAAATCACATGGGAAAAAGCTGCTGCCATGAAAGCTCCCGTCATTGGGTTCCAAAACGCACATCATGATACTGGGCTGGCGTGTCGAGCGTGCTTGGAATCTGAATGTCTTTAACGGCATCGAGACGCATCACGCTAGCCGTGCAATTCCGCCCTAGCAAATCCTCGGCAGCTGCTCTCCTACGAGCATGTCGAGGATGCGGGTCGAGCCCCAGCCGGTGCGTACGCGCACGGCGGGTCGAGCGTCCGGTCCAAGCGGCAGCACGCGGCCGATAATCGCGGCGTTCTCGCCGTAGCGGGCGGCACGCATGGCGGTTAGAGCCGCATCGGCCTGCTCGGCCGGCACCACGGCGACCATCTTGCCCTCGTTTGCCACCTGCAGCACATCATAGCCGAGCATCTCACAGGCGGCCTGCACATCGGGGCGCACGGGCGCGGCATCCTCGTCGATCTCCATGACAACGCCGCTGGCCTGCGCAAACTCATTGAGCGTGGATGCTAGGCCGCCACGCGTGGGATCGCGGAAGCATCGTGTGTCGGGGGCGGCGGCCAGCACATCGGCAATCAGGTGGTTGAGCGGCGCGGCGTCGCTCTCGATGTTGCTCGAAAACGCCAGGCCCTCGCGCTGGCTCATGATGGCGATGCCGTGGTCACCCAGCGTGCCCGAGACCAGGATGACATCGCCGGCCTGGCAGTTTGCTCCGCTGAGTGTCACGCCCGCGGGTACCTCGCCCACGCCGGCGGTATTGATGTAGACGCCGTCGGCCCCGCCGCGCTCAACCACTTTGGTGTCGCCGGTGATGATCGCCACGCCCGCCTCGCGCGCCGTCTCGGCCATGGTCTGCACGATCTGACGCAGCTTGTCCATGGGATAGCCCTCTTCGAGGATAAAGCCGCACGAAAGGTAACGCACATTGGCACCCGAGGTCGCGACATCGTTGACGGTTCCGCACACGGCGAGTCGGCCGATATTGCCGCCGGGGAAGAACTGCGGCGTCACCACAAAGCTGTCGGTCGACATGGCGATGCTCCCGCTCGCGGGTAGTGCGGCGACGCCGGCATCGTTGCCCTCGAGCAGCTCGGGCGACCCAAAGGCATCCAAAAAGACCTCGTCGATGATGCGTTTCATCATCTGGCCGCCGGAGCCGTGACCCAGCATGACGGTGCTATCGGTAACGCTATGGGACATATCGAAAACTCCAATCGTGGGTGGAATTATATGGGTGAGGCGCAGCGTCGACCGGTCCGCCGTTCGTTAGAGCGGCGGAACCTATTAGCCTCGGTAGCGGAAATATGCTGCGCAGCTGCCCTCGGAGCTCACCATGCAGGGGCCGACGGGATGCTCGGGTGTACAAGCGTGGCCGAACAGAGGGCAGTCGCTCGGCGTAATGGCTCCGCGCAACACGTCGCCGCAGCGGCATCCGCGCGGCTCGACTGTCGGTTCAATGGGCACGTCATAGCGGGGGCCGGCGTCAAAGCGCGAGAATTCGGGGCGGATGGAAAGGCCCGAGTTGGCAATCGGCCCCAGCCCGCGCCATGTGGTATCGCACGGCTCAAATACCTGCTCGACCAGCTGGCGCGCCACGGGGTTGCCGTCTGCGTTGACGCCACGGCGGTAGGCGTTGTCGATCGCGGGTCTGTTCTCGACAACCATCTGGACCAGCATGCAGATGCCCTGCAGGATATCGACCGGTTCAAATCCCGTGACCACGCCCGGGGTATTGAACTCGTCGACCAAAAAGCTAAAGGGCGCCAAGCCCGTGATGGTGGCGACGTGGCCCGGCAGGATAAAGCCGTCGATGGCGGTCTCGGGGTCGTTGGCGATGGCGCGCAACGCCGGCGGCGTGGTCTTGTGGGCGCAATAGACCGAAAAGTTCAAAAGCCCGCGTGCCTCGGCCTCCAAGATGGCGGCGGCGATGGTGGGCGTCGTAGTCTCAAAGCCCACGCCCATAAAAATGACCGGACGATCGGGGTTTTGCTCGGCGATGTCGAGCGCGTCGAGCGGGGAATAGACGATGCGGATGTCGCGCCCTGCCGCCTTTTGCGCAGCGAGCGAGGTGGACGATCCGGGCACGCGCATCATGTCGCCAAAGGTGGTGATGATGGCGCCGTCTATGTTGGCGAGCGCGATCGCGTGGTCGATGTCGCGGTTGGCGGTTACGCAGACGGGGCACCCCGGGCCACTCAGCAGCTTGAGCCCGGCCGGCATAATGGAGCGAAAGCCATAGCGGCCGATGCTCACGGTGTGCGTGCCGCAGACTTCCATAAGGTTGATGGTGCGGTCGCCGACGAGTTCATGGATGCGTTCGATGAGCTCGCGGGCCAGCTTGGAATCGCGAAATGCCGAAAAGTCGATACCGGAGCGAGCCGGCTGTCCGGCCGCCACTAGTATGCCTCGGCCGGGTTGCTGGCCAGTTGGTCTTCTTCGGCCAGTTCGGTCATGGTGTTGACCAGGTCGAGCGTCTCCTGCGCTTCCTGCTCGTCGACGATCTGGATGCCAAAGCCGGCGTGTACGAGAATATAGTCGCCAACCTGCGCCGTCGGCACGAGTCGTAGCGACACGGGGCGCTCGATGCCCATCATGTCGACGGTGGCCTTGAGGTCGTCGTCGCGTTTGACTACTTTACCGGGAACGGCAAGGCACATATTGTTCCCCTTTTAGACGCTTTGCGCTGGATAGGCGCTCAATAATCCATCAGTTGATGGTAGCGCTCGCGGGGTTTGCGGGCAAACGCGTTACGCCTGTGAGACGGCTGGGCACAGCGGCGTGTGAGGGCGAGCTACTGCGATGCAATCTGCGCAAGACGAGCGCTTGCGACCGCCGCCTGACCGTAGGCGATGCAGCCGTCATTGACGGGTACGGTGTGGGGGACCAAGACAGCAAGGCCCGCGTATTTGAGCTCGCGGGTGAGGAGCTGGAGCAGAAGTCGGTTCATGAACACGCCGCCCGAGAGCGCGACGGTGTCGAGGCCTTCGCGCGCACAGATTTCGCGTGCGATTCGTGCCGAAGAGCGCGCGATGGCGATATGGAACCCGAGCGCGAGCCGGTCAGCGGATTCTTCGGTCTCGATTCTGCTCAAAAGTGCCTCAAAAAGTGGCTTGGGGTCCAGAACGAAAGGGCTGTCCGAGGCAGCCTGGACAGTTAGTTCAGATTCGTATTTTTTAGAGCGGCTTTGGGTGGAAAAAGTCGTCTGTGAGGATTCCAAATGGGTCGATTTGGGGCCTATGCCGGGCACGCTTGCCGCAAATAAGGTGTCTGGAGAGCCTTTTTTGGCCAAATTTGAGGCAAAAATGCCAGATGAGGGGTTAGTAGTTAATACGTATCTGAACAAACTGTCCAGCGCCGTTGAGACGGATGCGGATACGCCCACCTGATTGCAAGCGAAACGGCTGATTTCGCCGTCAAGCGCGCGCCAGGCGGCGGCTTCGAGCTCGATGGCGGGTTCGCCCTCGTAGGTTGCAGTGCTGCAGATGCCCAAAATTGCCGCCGCGGCGTCAAACAGGCGGCCCATGCTGCTCGTGCGCGGGCTGTTGATGCTCCGCTCGATCATCGTTGCCGTCACGCTACGCGTTTGCTCGTCTAGGCCGCCCAAGAGCTGCTCGGCTCCCGGATGTTCAAGCAGGCTGAGTTCGCTGAGCAGGGCGAAGGCGTTGCGGCGGGCGTCACGCACGGAGGCCGCCCCGCCGGGGAGCGCCCAGGTGCGCAAATGTGCGGCGCGCTCAAAGCTGCCAAGGCTGGCAACAAGAAACTCGCCGCCCCAAATGGTCCCATCGGTACCGGCGCCGGTGCCGTCAAAGGCGATGCCAAGGACGCGCGCGTCGGTTGTAAGCTGGCCCACGGCGATAGCCTCTGCCATTACGCTCGCGATGTGCGCATGATGATGCTGGATTTCGATAAGCGGCAGATTGTGCTCCCGTGCCCGCTCACGCGCCCACTGGCTCGATAGATAGCTGGGATGTACATCGCAGGCTAAGGCGGCGGGCGCCAAGTCAAAGAGATCTTCCAAGCGCGTGCGCGCGGCGTTCCAGGCATCGAAGGTCCCGCCGTTTTCGACATCGCCGATATGCTGCGACACAAAACAGGCCACATGGCCGTCGGCGTCCTCGCGCGTGAGCGCGATCGTGGCTTTTTGCTGTGGGCCGCAGGCGAGCACGCAGGGCGCGACGGCGTCGAGCGCCGGCAGCGACAACGGTTGCGGCGCATATCCGCGTGCGCGACGCACAGGCATGACGGTGCCGTCGACCACACGTACCACGGAGTCGTCGTAGCGCGAGAGGATTGCGCGGTCGTTGCCAAGTAGCGCGTCGGCGATGCCGGCGGCAACGAGGTGTTCCCAGGCAAGGTCGTCGTCGGTCTCGATGGGCTCTTCGCTCAGGTTTCCGCTGGTCATGACGAGCGCGTGCATACCGCGGGCTTCTGCCGCGGCAAGCAACAGATGCTGAAGCGGGGTGTAGGGGAGCATAACACCGAGTTCGGGAAGGTCGTGCGCGACGGACGGCGCGAGTGTAAGGGCGTCGGGGGAATCTCCCTCGCCAACGGCACGCCGGTGCAACAGCACGATGGGGCGAATGCTGCCGGCCAGCAAGCTGTGCTCGGCATCATCGACATGGCACAGGCGTTCAGCGTCGGCAAGGTCGCGTACCATAACGGCAAGCGGTTTGTTGCTGCGGCGTTTGCGGCGGCGAAGCTCGGCTACCGCCTGCTCGTTGGAGGCGTCGCATGCCAAGTGAAATCCGCCCAGACCCTTGATAGCGACGATACCGCCGTTGGCCAGCAGCTCGACACAGCGGTCAATAATGGCATCGCTGGTTTCGCGCGTGCTGCCGACGGCTGGCGTCGCCCCCGAGCCTTCGAGCTCCATGTCGTCCTCCGCCTCGCGCCAGGTAATATGTGGCCCGCAGTCAAAGCAGGCATCGGGCTGCGCGTGAAAACGCCGGTCGAGTGGGTCGGCATACTCCGCGGCGCACTTGGGGCACATGGGAAAACAATCCATCGACGTGGCCGTTCGGTCATAAGGCAGCGATCGGATGATGGTAAAGCGCGGCCCGCAGTTGGTGCAGTTGATAAAGGGGTAGTGGTAGCGTCGGTCGGCAGGATCGAACAGCTCGCGCAGACAATCGTCACAGGTGGCGATATCGGGCGAGATGAGCGTGGTGTGCTCGGTCTGATCTTGCGACGCTACGATGCGGAAGCCTTGCTCGTCGGCGGCGTCCCAGCTGGCGGGCGTGAGATCGGCGACATCGACATGCTCCACGCGAGCCGCCGCGGGCGCATGCTCAGACAACGCAGCGGCAAAGCCATCGATGGCTTTGGCGGGGGCGTGCGCCTCGATATGCACGCCATCGCCCGCGTTGAGCACCCAGCCGCAAATGCCGTGTGCCATAGCCTCGCGATACACGAACGGTCGCATGCCAACGCCCTGCACGATGCCCGTCACATGAATATGCACATGCCGCATGCGACTCTCCCTCATCTAAACCGACCAAAAAGGGACAGGTTTATTTTGGTAGGTAAAACTTCTAAACCTGCCAAAACAAACCTGTCCCTTTTTGGCGGGTGCATGCTGTTAGAGCCCCAGGCTCTGCTCGGTGGCGGCGCAGGTGAGCTCGCCGTGTTTAACACCGCGCAGGCCCAGCAGGCGGTCGGCTAGTTCGTAGACGCGCTCGCCGCGACCCTTAAGCGCCAGAATCTCCAAGCAGTTGTGGTGATCCAGATGCACGTGCATAGTCGATACGATCTCGTCGGTGTAGTCGTGCTGCACCTCGTCCAGGCGGCGTGTCAGGTCGCCGGTGTGATGGTCGTAAATCATGGTGAGCGACCCGATGACCTGCTCGTCGGGCGTTCGCATCTGCTCCTTGGCAATGGAGGCGCGAATCAGGTCGCGCACGGCCTCGGAACGGTTGGCCACGTCGCCGCGGCGCGCGATTTGCGCGTCAAAGCGACGCAGCAGGTCATCGGGCGCGGTAACCGAAAACCGCACGAGTTCGGAGCCGCCGCAACGGTAGCTAGGCTCACCCGCGATGCCAGACTCGTGGCAGTGGTCGTTGCTGTCGGCATGTTCGTGCTCGGCCACGTTACACCAGCTTCACGGAACCGACGGAATTGTGGTCGGCCTCGATGGCTTCCTCGTAGCCCTCGAGCGCGTCATGCGCCTCGTGCAGTGCGGCCATGGCAGCTTCGAGTTTGGCGCCAATGCGCTCCATATCAAAGTTCTCGGTCGCATGCAGCAGTTGATGGCTCCACTCGTGGGCGAGCTCGATCGTGTCATCGACCTGTTTGACGCTCATGGCAAGCTGGCTCATGTTCATTCCGACGTCATGCATGGAAAGTCTCCTTTTGTACGGGTCTAATCAGTGGTTCAGATTCTACTACGGAGGGCTCCCGCGCCCGCCGCTGTATGCCAGTTGTCCTACGGTGCCAGTGAAGCAAGTGGCACGACTACGACACCGTCTTCCCGTCGGTAGGCAGTTGCGGTTCCAGTGAGAACGAGCAAGAAGGACGCTTCGCCTTGGTGGGTCGCATCGATTTTAGATGCGAGTTTCTTGAGATTGGCGGCAGCGGTGTCTATAGGCTTTGAGCCAAGCTTGACCTCAACCAGAGCGTACCTGCCGTCATCTAGCACGAGTACGGCATCGGCTTCAAGGTCGGTCTTGTCCCGATAGTGGTAAACCTTGCCGCCAAGCAGATCCATATAGGTGCGCAGGTCACGGATGCACATCGATTCAAACAGAAGCCCAAATGTTTCAAAATCCTCCAGGAGCTTTTGAGGCGTTGCCCCCAGGGCTGCGACCGCAAGCGATGGATCGCAGAAATGGCGCGTCGGACTCGTCCGTACGGCGGTTTTTGAGCGGAGCCGCGGGGCCCATGCCTCGAGATCTTCGAAAACGCAGGAGCGGGTCAAGGCGTCGACATATTCAGAAACGGTATTTCTTGAGGGAGGTTCTCCTTGCATGTCAGCAGCGATTGTGGCGAGCGATGCCTCTGTCGAGATATTGCGAGCGTAGCTTCGAATAATCTGGGCCATCCAAGTCTTATTTCTCCGCAGTCCATCAATCTCGTCGATATCGGAATCAAGCAGTTCCGAGATGTAATCAGGGGCCATGGATAGCGCAATTCCATGGTTTGGCTCGGTAACCGCTTCAGGCCAACCTCCTCGGCAAAGTGAGTAGACGATACGTTCGATATCGAAGTCGACCATATCGGCAACATCGGTGTTTCCACCAAACAGGCTTGCCAGCGAAACTGATCCTGTTGACTCGCGTGATTCAAAAAGTGACATCGGACGCATGTTTATACGTGCTATGCGGCCGACTCCTGAGTGTGCCGGCATTTCGCTTGCCCGAGGCGTTGCGGAGCCGGTGAGGATAAACCTGCCTCGTCCTTTGCCGCGGTCGATCGCGAACCTTACGGCGTCCCAAAGCTGTGGGGCCATTTGCCATTCATCGATGAGGCGTGGCTCATCTCCTTTGAGCAGGAGAGAGGGCTTCGAATCGGCAAGCTGGATGTAGCTCGGACCGTTATCGGGGTCTTGCATGTAGATGCTGCTTGCGGCTGCCTGTTCAGCCGTTGCGGTCTTGCCGCACCATTTTGGCCCTTTGATTTGGACAGCCCCAGAAGATTTTAGTTTTCTGGCGAGCACTTTGTCCGCGACTCGTGGTAAATAACCGTGTTGAATTGAACCCATGTCACCCTCCTTGCTAGCAGGGTATTATACTGTTAATTTGTGCAAGTTGGACGATTTAGATTGTGCAAGTTGGACGATTTAGATTGTGCAAGTTGGACGATTTAGATTGTGCAAGTTGGACATTATATCTAGTAAACAATCATGATGCCAAAAGAGAAGCCCTAGAGTCTCCAGGCCTTTGTCGTATAACGCATGATGTCAAGAATGTCGGCCTTGATGTTTGGCGGCAGGGCTTTGAAGAGCGATAGATATTCGTCTTCCTGAGCAGTAAAAAACGCAGGGCTTCCGTCTGGATCTTTGGTATAGCCAAGGATATCGTTGGGCGTGCATCCAAAGAGATCGCACAATGCAACAATGCGGTCCTCTCCTAGTTTTGCTCGACCTGTTTCCCATGCACTATATGTCGCCTTGCTAACGCCAAGACTGTCCGCAATTTGAAGCTGAGTAAGCCCTGACTTTTTGCGGATTCTGGCGAGTGCGGTATGTTTATTGGTCACATCCATGTCGCTCCCGTCTGATATCAAGAGCAACTTTGCATTTCGATGCCGGTCAAATGTCTAACTGGATTGTCCTTAGGTGCAATAATTGACATAAAGTCTAATTTGAATAAACTCAAAACCAATATAAATAGACATCGAGGAATGGTGGCTATGGGGAGAGTTGTTGGAATCGATCTTGGGACGACCTATTCGGCTGTCGCTGTGTTGGGAGACGATGGACTTCCCGAAATACTGAAGAATGCGGACGGAGAACCGACTACACCTTCGGTTGTTTTATTCCAATCATTTGACGGAAAAGACGAGCCGCTTGTTGGAACGATGGCCAAGCATTCGGCGGCAAGTGATCCCGATAATGTTGTCCAGTTCGTTAAACGGCAGATGGGAAATCCGGATTGGAGATTCGACTCCGACTCGGGCGTTTCCTACTCTGCAGAAGAGGTTTCCTCCCTTATTATCAAAAAATTATTGCAAGATGCCGAGCAGGCACTTGGAGAAGAAGTATGCGGAGCCGTGATTACGGTTCCCGCATATTTTGATGATGCAAGAAGAACTGCGACAAAGCAGGCAGGTGTAATTGCGGGCACCAAAGTGCTTCGCGTGTTGAATGAACCGACGGCCGCAGCCCTTTCCTTTGGTCTCGATACCGAGAAGAACGGCGTCACGCTTGTCTATGATCTGGGCGGCGGAACGTTCGACGTGACGCTTCTTAAGATAGAGGACGGTTGCTTTACGGTTATAGGAACCGATGGCGATAGAAACTTGGGCGGATTCGATTTCGATAACGCCCTCATGTCGTTTGCAGCGGAAGAGCTTTCGAAGCAGGGGGCGGGTAATGTTCTTGAGGATTATCTGATAAGCGCTGAGCTTCGCGAGAAGTGCGAAATGGTGAAGCGCACTCTCTCGAACGTGGCAAAAGCCAACCTTCACATTTCGAAAGACGGAAAGCCCTATCGCGTAACTATTACGCGCGAAGATTTCGAACGCGTAAGCAAGTCGCTTCTAACTCGAACAAAAGAACTGGTTGAGGATGTGCTCGAAGACACTGGCTATTCATGGTCGCAGATCGACCATGTGGTTCTTGTGGGCGGTTCGACGCGTATGCCGATGGTGCACAAACTGATTGAAGAAATATCGGGAATGAAGCCTGAGCTCGGGGTAAATCCTGATGAGGCTGTTGCCATGGGAGCCGCCGTTCAGGCAGCGATAGAGATGGAGTCTAGTCTTGATGAGGCGGGTTTACCGAAGGATGGTTTGCCTGACATGCCCATCTTCGAGGTCCCGAGCGTTGTCATCACCGATGTGACATCGCAACCTTTGGGGGTTGTGATGCTCGATAAGGATGGCAAGGATTACAACGAGGTCGTGATTCCGAGGAATTCGCCCGTGCCGGGAAGTTACTCACAAGATGCAGCGACGGTCTGTGAAAACCAATCATGCGTCAACGTCCAGGTGACGCAGGGCGATGACCCTGATTTGAACTATGTGGTAATCATCGGATCTAAAGAGATACCGCTTCCCGCTGGCCTGCCCAAGAGTTCTCCCATCCGCATCGTCTATGAATACGACAAAGAACAGACAGTGCATATCCGTCTATATGACGGGGAGAACGGACGACTGTACGGTGAGTTCGAAATCGACCGCGTGGCGAATATGGACGAGCGGCAACTTGATGCTGCCGTTAACAAGATGAAGAACATCGAGATCGGATAGGAAATCAGATGGAAGAATTTGTCGACTACTACGGAATCCTTGAACTGCAAAAGGACGCCTCGATTGAGGATATCGAAGAGGCGATCAAGAAAACCAGAAAGCGCTTCAGGCGCCTCGAGGGCTCGCCCGATGCGGAGCAAAGAACGAACGCTGAGAAAATGATGCAGCGCTTGAACGAAGCGGATGAACTGTTCCACGATGAGGTGCGTCGTGGTAAGTACGATGCGTCGTATGACGCAAACAAGAGGGAAGTCGGGCGAGAGCCCCATGGCGAGAGCCCAATGTCGAGAACCTCGGGAAGAGACTGGGTCGCAGACGCAAAAGCGCATTATGAGGCGGGCCAATATACAAATGCGTTCCATTCAGCTTGCGAAGCTGTTCGAGCTGACGCGTCTGATGGGTCGGCTTGGTTGTGGCGCGCGCGTGCTTCCCAATTGCTTGATAAATATGACGATGTCATTTTCTCAACATCCGAGCTGCTTAAGTTGGATTCGGACGACGTGTATGCTCGAAAGCTACTGGCATTTGCCTACTACATGACCGATGAATATGAGAAAGCTGAATCTCAGCTTCTTGTTGCTCAAAAGATTGACCCGTCGGATTACTTGATTTTGGCGCTGCTTGCCGATGTGAGGTACTACAGAGGTCAGTATGACGTGGCCCTGCAAATGTGCCGCAACCTTTACGAGGCCCATCCGGATTCTGAAATCGTTAGAAATTCGTTGTGCCGTTGCCTCCGACATGATGCGGAAGACAAGATGAGTTCGCAAGGGAGCAAAGTTTGCTTCGCCAATTTGAAGCAGGTTGAATATGTAGAAAAAGTAATAGCGGAACTAGATTCTATGGGGAAAGTAAATAGCGAAACAGCAAAATGGGTTGTGCAAATGCGCGGAATGACCGAGTGGGCACGCAAGAGGCACTTTGTAAATCAGGAAGATATTGGCAAAGCGATAATCGGTTTCATTGTGCTGTTCTTTATACTCGCCGCTGTTGGTGCTGTGTATGTCTTGATTTACGTGGCGATCGTTGTTGTTGTGGTCATGTTTGAAGTGTTTCCCGAAGGATGGCGGATTAACAAGCGAAATCTAGGAGATGCCGCTTGGAAAACAGGGCTTCAATAATGGATGTACGGTGGGACCAGGCACTGGACGGCTTGGACAGCGATCGCCGGGCAATTATTGACTGCGCCGCACAGCTCAAGACGTCCCTCGCGTCTCTCAAATCAGACTCAAACAAAATCAAAGACCTGGCTACTGGCGAAGCTTTTGCAACGTTGTTCACCGAGTTGTTGTTGGCAATTGACAGATTTAGGTCCGAACCTCTATCGGAGGATTTGCGAACCTCGATTGTGGATGAAGTCATCGGGACGTGCGGTCATTACGGGCTTGAGCGGGTTTCGTGTGCAGGGAAGGTCAACTTGCGGGAGCATGAAGTCGTCGGATTGATTAAGACGTGCGACGCATCAAAAGACGGGGAGATTGCCCGGGTGGAACGGGATGGATATAGGCTTGGCGTAAGGCTTCTTCGCCCGGCGCGAGTAGTTGTCTTTCGGTATGAAGAGGGCTGATGGCCAATATGTCGTTGGAAGAGACCTATGCCGAAATGAGGCAAGCAGTCAGCGAGGTCAAGGAATGCCAAGCTCGTCTGCTGGGAGCTTGTGAATCCCAATCTGTCTCCGTTGACATGTGGTTGAAGGTGACGCTGAAGGAAAAGCAGGAGGCGAAAACACGGGCCCTCAACAAAATCAATCACCGTGAAAAACGACGCAGCGCCCTTTCGAAAAAGCGCGTGCAGGATACCGTTGACGAGTTGCTGGCGATCGAGGAAGGCTCGGCCCTCAATGCCGCCGAGTATATCCAGATCGGATCCATGTCGAAAACCTCAAAACGTGACGATTTGTTTACGGTGCCCTTTATCGTTCCGTTGCTTGGTCACGGCAATATCGTGATGTCGGTTTCAGGCGAGGGCTGCATTTCAGACGGGGTAGTGCGCGAGGTAGAGGCCAAGACGCTTTTATCGACTTCAGCGTCGCAAGTTGAAATCATTAGTTTTGACCCGGCACTCAAAAACATCGAGGCTCCTTTTTCGACGATTGGCCGGAACGGGCAAGGCGAGGCAGCGGTCAGGTATTTGCATTCAAGAGGCGAACTCGATGCCTTACTTAACGAGCTGACCGACCGTGTGACGCAAATCAACAACGAGTTGCTGTCAGACGATGAGAGCCTGGCGGTATATCACCAACGGGTCGGAATGCCGGTCGAGAAGTACCAGCTCGTTGTAATCCACGATATGCCGATGGGAATGGCTGCCGAGCAATACGACCGTATCTGCTCGCTGATGAAGGCGGCCCCAAAGGCAGGCACTTCTTTCCTAATGATACAACCTAAGATGGACGACTTGCCCAAATGGTATTGCGAGAAGAAACGTTCCTATCCTGTTTCGGAGCGTCTCGAACTATTCTCGGGCAGTCATGCCCGATGGCTGGGTCACGATGGCTACGATGTTGAGCTCTATGAGCTTGACACGATTGAATCGGCGCAAGCCGCCGAGCGGATGGCCCGATCAGCGGCAGAGCTACGGTTGCCCGAAGTAAAGATCGAGTCGGTGCTTCCCGCGGAGTATTGGATGGAGACGAGCGAGGACGGAGTCACGTTCTCGCTGGGTCTGCGTGGAACCCAGACGGTTGATGTCACGATTGGCTCGAATGAGACTCAAAGACATAATGCACTGATAACCGGCGCGGTCGGACAGGGTAAATCGAATCTGTTGAAAGATATCATCTACGGTTTGTGCGCCAGGTATTCTCCCGACGAGTTGGAACTCTATCTGTTTGATTTCAAAGAGGGCGTTACCCTGTTTCCCATGGCTCCCACGCCGGATTCCCCAGAGTATCTACCGCAGGTAAAGGCATTTGGGCTTGAGGCCGATGAAGACTTTGCCATGGATGTGCTGAATTCCATAGCCGCCGAGGCCAAACGGAGGGCCGCTGCGATCAAGCCTTACGGAGATAATCTGCTCAAGTATCGGCGCAATAGCGGGAATAAGATGCCGCGTATCGTTGTGGTCATTGATGAGTTCCAGCTATTTCTAGAAGGCGCGAGAGGCAAGGAAGCCTGTGAACTTTTGGAACGCATCGTTCGCCTCTATCGTGCATACGGTATTCACGTGATATTGGCGTCACAAAGTATCGGCGGGATAACCAATCTTGCCATTTCCCAGGGCAAGTTCTTTGCACAGTTTCCTATCCGTATCGGACTGAAAAACTCGCCGGCGGAGTCGCGGGCGACTTTCGGACCCTTTAACGAGGCGGCTGCTAGTCTAAGGTTCAGGGGACAGGCGATTCTGAACGAAGATTACGGAAATCCGAGCGCAAATGTGACGGTGCTTACGCCGTTTGCTGAAGATGCCACGTTGGACAGTCTCAGGAACAAGTTCTATGCAATGCCAAAAGAGCACCTTGATGAACCGGTGGTTTTCGACGGAAGCGCTCTGCCGGAGTTGACTGAGGCCCTCCTTGAGCAGAACGACATAGATTCAGGTAACGTGCCGCGCGCGTTGCTTGGCCGGGGTGTTTCTGCTGGGTTGGCACCGAAATATTTCCCGTTTGAAAGAGCTGCGGGAAGCAATATCGCTCTTGTGGGCAGGGGAACGCTGCCAGGGCTCGGTGATCTTCCGAATTCTGTCGATCTTGCGGCGTGCGTTATGGAAACGCTTGTTTTATCGCTTGCGCGCTATGAGCGAGGCGCTGAGTTTGCTGTAGTGGAGGATGGCGCGCGCCATGTTTCTAATTCGACTCTGGAGATATGCGCTCGTACGGGGGTTTCTCCGGAGGTCGTGCCTTCGGACGAAGCGGCTGCATGGATTACCAATTGTCTTCAGAGAAATGATGTCGGGGAAGAATGTGGGCGGGAGCGGTTTGTGTTGGTGCCGAATGCGGACTCACTAGGATCTTTCGACTTTGGTGCTCAGCAGAAGATTCAAAAGGTATTCCGCGAGGCTCCTATGCACGGAATCCACTTTGTCTGTCATTGGCAAAACCCCGTAGCGCTTTCAGCGCAGTTGGGTTCATCGGGACTGTCGTCTTTTGACGGCGTGGCGTGTCTGTTTGGCTCGAATGTCGCAGCGAAGCAGTTGGATGGCCCGCTGTGCCAGTGGAACGGGCAAGAGAACCGGGTCCTTTACAAGGAGGCTTCTTCGGGACGTCCCTCAATGAAGCTCATGCCCTTTGTCGCAACGCGATTATGGAGGAGGGGCGACGATGAGCAGGGATGATTTGTACGAAAGGTATCTGTCCGAAGCAGAACGATTTCTGAAATCGGAGGCGTCGACCGCCCAGCTTGTTAAGCAGGAGTGCGATCGTTGTGATCGGGAGTCGACCTCTGCGAGGAACATGGCGGGCAAAAAGAAAGCGGAGATAGATCGCCTGGCGCATCAAGCACAGGAGGCTTTTTCGCAATTGTCTAAACGACTTGCGGGGAGTCACGCGAAGGACGTCGGCGCTGCGCTTCCGAACATGGTAAGACCGATTGCGTCGAATGAAGACGCTGCCGAGCTTGCCTCTTCGTTATCAGGGCTTATCAAGAAAATCGATTGCTATATCGAGATGATTGAAAAAGATACGTCTGTGAACGAGTTGAGTCAGCGATCTTCAAATGCACTGGATGCTCGACGGGCGGCTCTTGACCGGAAGCGTCTTCTGGTGGAAGAAGAGAAGGCGATGCCGGATCCTCTTCCCGTTAAAGCCGAGGAGTCGAAAGGCGGCTGCCTTTCTCAGGCGGCGGTTCTATGCGCGTGCTGTATTGGGGTAATTTCGCTTATTGCGAATGTGCTATTTGGGTTGTTGTGACAACGGAAAGGAACAGAAATGAGTCAGAACATCGGCCAGCTCGTTGCAGAGCTGAACGCGTTGGTGTCGAAGATGGAGACGCAGCGAGGTGTGTGCGTCACGGTGGCGGACGATCTCGATTCACTGCACGACATGCTTAACGCGGCAATGGAAGGAACAAATTCGACCGCTCAAAATGAGGCGGTTGGGCAGCTTGGAGCGGCAGCGGCAAAGCTGCTCGAGGCGGGTGGCCTTATCAGTACGGCATGCGATGTGGTCAGCACGTATGCAAGCTCGCTCTAGGCGTTTATGGGTGGCGCGGGGGCTCGTCTCCGCGCTTGCCGTTTTCTTGTTCGGCTTGGGAATTGTTCTGGTCGGTCGTATTGGCGTGAGAGAGGTCGTGAAATCCAGCGGAAGCAATTGCGTGCTGGCGGCTTGTGCAGATGGTGTTGGAGATGTGCTTGATATCTGCAATGCGAGAGTTGCTGACACGGTTTCAGGGGTTGTAGAGCAAGGCGAATCTCGCTCTTCGTCCATCGATGGGAGCTCGGAATTTCAGCCAAGCATTCAAGAACGGTACTACGCCGACTTGGCGCATGGGCCTAAGGGTCCTGAGTTTCAGAAGTACATCGTTTTGCACGATACGGAGGGCGATTCTTCCCCTGAAAGTGTCATCGATTGGTGGGAGTCCAACGGCAATAAGGTGGCGGCTCATTTTGTTGTTGGAAAAGATGGGTCGATCGTTCAATGTGTGCCTCTCGATCAAATCGCGCACCATGCCGGTTTTGGCGATGCTGGGAAGAACGAGCAGTATGGAACAATCGATGATTCGAGAGATGACAAGGTCGGAACGTTACCGATAGGGGGAAGCTATCCCGATTACGGCATGAACTCTTATTCCGTTGGGATTGAGATGGTCCATGTTGGAGGATCGGGCGATTACCCCGAAGAGCAGCTTATCGCTGTCGACGGTCTAATTGCGTATATCGATGAGTACTACGGGTTCAAGAGCCAGATTATCGACCACAAGGCGTGGCGGACGGGAAATTCTGATACATCGGCGGAATTCTCATCATATCTGTCGAACTATCAAGAATATCGACGTCATGTTGATGGCTAAAGACAGATTGAAAGGGGAGACAGTGAAGTGTCCCAAATGTAACGCAGAGATAGAAGAGGGGACAGTTTACTGCCCCTTTTGTGCTGCGAAAGTATCTTCTGACGTGGGTCGGTCGACCACAGAAAATGAGCGGATGCCATTCGATGTCAAGGATAATGCGAAGGGGAGGGCAGCGGCGGAGGATTCTGGCAACGAACTAGGTAAAAGAGTAATTGGGTTAATTGGCGGATTCGATTCAAATAAAATCGTGATAATTGGCCTCGTGGCCGCCATTATTGTTGGCGGCTTTTATGTTTGGAATCGATTCGGGGGCGGGCACTCATCACCAGAATTCACTCAAACCTATCAGCATGCGATGTATAAATCGGACGCCGATGAGTTTGAGTTGGAAAACTCAGATGAAAAGGACGAGGCCGACGACGAGGGCGCAACTGAATTAATAGTGGTATCAAATAACTCCGCCGGGTTTCCAGAGATGGTGGTGAATGTCAAGGTGACCGGCTCTTCGACAGAGGCGTTGTCGAAGCCGGAGAATTGGTCCCTGAAAGAAGCGGGTACGAACGGTGAGCAGGCTTCGACTAACCCCCGGAGTGTTGTAGTTGGTTTGGACGGAGTTTGCAAGCTCGCATATCGGTCGACGCTCGGTAGCGATTCGGGTGATAGCCGTACGGTTGTCGTGTCATATATTGATGATCAATCACATAAGGTTATGGATAGCTTTTCCTATTACTGTGATGCGAAGAGTTCGACGGTAGACGGTTACTTACTTTCTGAAAGCGACTCACGGCGTTATACCGAGGCGGAGATTAAAGAAATGGGTATGAGCACATGGGAGCTTTGCTTGGCAAGAAATGAAATATATGCACGCCATGGTCGCAAGTTCAAGAATGAGAAGATTCAAGAGTATTTCGACAATAAGGATTGGTATGAAGGCATATACTCGCCTGAGGAATTTGATGCGATGACATCACCGCTTAATGATATCGAGAGGGCAAATGCCGAAACGATCCAGTCTTACGAACGTGCTATCGGATCTGAGTTTTTAAATCCATAACAAAACTTGTGGCAAAGACTAGGCAAATGAAGAAAACGGGTGCGAGTCCGTCTGACCCGCACCCGTTCACTGGGGGCTGTTTGTGACTACCATACTATCCGTGGTCGCGGGCACAACACCCGGCTCTCCGGCGAGCGGCGCAAAACCGCTCATGGACGGCAGCACGTGACCGGTGTATTACAGGTGCTTCTCCAGCAGCGCCTGAAGCCTTGCCTTAGGCAATGCGCCAACGGAGCGGTCAATTTCCTCGCCGTTCTTAAAGACGATCAGCGTGGGAATGCTCATGACGCCAAACTTCATGGCCAGATCCTGGTTGTCGTCGACGTTGCATTTGGCGACGGCGATTCTGCCGGAAAGTTCGTCGGCGAGTTCGTCTACGATGGGCGAAAGCGATCGGCAGGGTCCACACCAAGGAGCCCAAAAATCAACCAGCACGGGAAGCGGGCCGTTAACAGTGGAGCCGAAGTTCTCGGGGGTAATCTGCTTGATGTCAGCCATGGTGACCTCCATAATGCGACGCGGCTCAGCCGCGTAAAACTCAGTACGACCGTGCTTATACCCAACGGCCCGCAAAGCAACCACTTGCAGTCGGCTCTTTTATATAATGGTGGGCACGCAAACGATTGGAGAGTGCATGCCTACGTCACAAAGCCAAAAAAAAGAAGCTATCGCTCAGGCGACCGAGCAGGAGCTCGCATCGCTCGCGGGCCGCGGCGTGCGTATCGCAGGCAACGCGTGCTCGCCGATCGTGCTGGTAAAAGGTGATTTAGACGATGCCGAGCGTGCGGGCGGCGAGCTGGCTGCCGGTCCAGACGGTGCCGCGTTGCGCAAGGCGCTCGGCGCCATCGGCTACGCGCCCGAGGATTTTTGCGTGCTGGCAAGTGTTGCCGGCGCGGGCGATGGGGCGGTTGCGACAGGCGAGGGCCTGCCATGCGAGCTGTTCCGCGAAGCGCTCGAGGCCTTGGATCCCGAGGCGGTGCTGTTGCTGGACAACAGCGCGGCCGACGTCATGCGCGAGACCTATGCCGATATGCTCGTGGCAATCGATGACTTCGATACCGCCATGCTCAAACCCGGTCTGGTCGCCCATGTGCAGGGACGTCGCGTGCTCGCGCTCGACGGTTTTGAGGCGGCGCTCACCGACAAAGCCGCCAAACAGCGCATGTGGGCATACATCAAGCAGCTGACCCCGGCGGCCGCTCCACTGTAGCGGATTGGCGCCGGCGAGCGATTGCCTGGTGGGCATGCCGTCGACCATGCGCGGCGGCCGTCCAAAGATGCCTCCTGCGCTATCGAGAGCTCGATTATCCTTAACTTGTCAGTTCGAAAATGGGCCTGCCGCATGATTGAATCTTTATTCCAACCTTACACCTAGGTTTACAGCTGTCTTGTCAGCTGTAAACCTAGGTGTCATACTAAAGCCCCAAGATTCGCCAAAAGAGAGGGGCCTTGATGGCACAGAGCGCGAACATGGATGCGTCGGAGCTTGCACGCGATATCGCGGCCGGCCTAGCATCGGCAACGACGGCAACGGAGCGCGCGGCACTGGTGCCCGCAGAGCTCGTCGAGGCCATTCAGCAACTAAAAACCCAACGTGACGCGGTGATCCTGGCGCACTACTATGTGGCGCCCGAGGTCCAAGCCGTTGCCGATTACGTCGGCGACAGCTTCTACCTGGCAAAGCTCGCCAAGAGCCTGCCGCAGCAGACCATCGTGCTGTGCGGCGTGGAGTTTATGGGCGAGAGCGCCAAGCTGCTCAACCCCACTAAGACCGTGCTGCTGCCCGAGCCGGGCGCGGACTGCCCCATGGCTCACATGGTCAAGCGCGAGACGGTCGACGCTGCCCGCGCCGAGTACGGTGACGACCTTGCCGTGGTCTGCTACGTCAACTCCACGGTCGAGATCAAGAGCTGGAGCGACGTGTGCGTCACCAGCTCCAACGCCGTCAAGATCGTGTCCGAGCTGCCGCAGCAGCACATCCTGTTCATTCCCGACCAAAACCTGGGCCGCTTCGTAGCCGAGCAGGTGCCGCAAAAGCACGTCATCCTCAACAACGGCTACTGCCCGCGCCACCACATCATCACCGTCGAGCAGATTGTCGACGCGCAGGAGGCGCATCCCGATGCGCTCGTGCTGGCGCACCCCGAGTGCAAGGCCGACGTCCTGGCCGAGGCCGACTACATCGGCTCCACTGCCGGCATCATCAAGTATGCCGAGGAGTCCGACGCGAGCGAGTTCATCATCGTGACGGTCCGTGGCGTGCTCTACGAGCTCGAGCGCCGCTGCCAGGGCACCGGCAAGAAGTTCTACTTCCCAGCGGTGCAACCCACCTGCATCAACATGGATCTCATCACGCTCGAAAAGCTCGTGCGCTGCCTGGAGACGGGCGAGGGCGAGGTGCAGATCGGCGTCTCGGACGAGGCGGCAGACCAGGCTAAGCTCACGCTCGACCGTATGCTCGAGTACGCAGCGCGCTAGAACAATGTGGCATGAGGGACGGTCCCTTATGTCACATTCAAGGGAGAGGATTCCTGTGGAAACCAAGCAATACCCCGATATGGAATGCGACGTCGTCATTGCCGGCTGCGGCGTAGCGGGCCTGTATGCGGCTCTCAACCTGCCGACGAGCACGCGCGTGATCATGCTCTCCAAGGGCGCTGTCGACGAGTGCGATTCGATGCTCGCGCAGGGCGGCATCTGCGTGCTGCCCGAAGGCTCGGACTACGATGCCTTCTTTGAGGACACCATGCATGCCGGCCATTACGAGAACCGCCGCGAGAGCGTCGACATCATGATCCGCTCGAGCCGCTCGGTCATCAACGACTTACTGGCCATGGGCGTGGACTTTGAGCGCAAGGCCGACGGCAGCCTCGACTTTACCCGCGAGGGCGCGCACAGCCGCCCGCGCATCGCCTTCCATGCCGATATCACCGGTAAGGAGATTACGACCAAGCTGCTTCAGGCCGTTCGCAAGCTGGACAACGTGCAGATTCTCGAACACGTTGCCATGACCGATATCCTGACCGCCGGGCGCGATGGCGCCACGGTGTGCACCGGCGTCGTCGCCGTTGCCGTGGACGAGGACGATTCAGCTCGCCCCGCCGACGAGCTTGCAAATGCCGCTGAGGGCGTGCATGTCGGTAAGTCGTTTAAGATCCATGCCCGCCATACGCTGTGGGCAACGGGCGGCATCGGCGGCGTATACGACCACTCGACCAACTACCCGCAGCTCACGGGCGACGCCTGCTATATCGCTCAGGAGCATGGCATTCAGATGGAGCACCTGGACTACGTGCAGATTCACCCCACGGGCCTGTTCTCGCCGCAGCCAGGTCGTACGTTCCTGATCAGCGAGAGCTGCCGCGGTGAGGGCGCGATTCTGCTCAATGCCGCCGGCGAGCGTTTTACCGACGAGCTGCAGCCGCGCGACGTTGTCGCCGCCGCTATTCGCGAGCAGATGAAGCAGGACGGCGCCGAGCACGAGTGGCTGAGCTTTGCCCCCGTCGAGCGCGATGTGGTGACCGGGCATTTTGCCAACATTCGCGCGCGCTGCTTGGAGGACGGCCGCGACATCTTGGACGAGCCCATCCCCGTTACGCCCACGCAGCACTACTTTATGGGCGGCGTGTGGGTCGACAAGGACGGCCGCACCTCGATGCCCGAGCTCTACGCCGCCGGCGAGACGGCCTGCAATGGCGTGCACGGCAAGAACCGCCTGGCTTCCAACAGCCTGCTCGAGTCCCTGGTTTGGGGCCGCCGCGCCGCGTGGTACATGCGCACCGGCGAGTCGCTCGCCGTGGAGCAGGCCGGTGAGCCCGCGCTCGATGGCCGTCACCGCGCCCTGAGCGCCGAGGCCCTTGCAATCGATGATTTGGCCCGTGCCGCCGGCACGCAGGCAGTGGAGGAGTAGACCATGAATCCCGTTACCATGAAGCTCGTCGTCGATGATCTGATTTTGCAGGCATTGCGCGAGGACATTACGTTTGAGGACGTGAGCACGGCGAGCGTGTGCCCCACGGCACGCCCTGCTACCGTTGAGCTTATCGCCAAGGCCGACGGCATCATCGCCGGCTTGGATGTGTTCGCCCGCACCTTTGAGCTGCTGGATCCGCAGAGCTCCGTGTTGTTCGATGTCTCGGATGGCGACGAGGTACACGCCGGCGACCACGTGGGTCAGGTGCGCGGCGATGCACGTGTGCTGCTTTCGGGTGAGCGCGTGGCGCTCAACTACCTGCAGCGCATGAGCGGTATTGCTACCTATACGCACCAGATGGCCGCGGTGCTCGAGGGCACCAAGACCGTGCTCGTCGACACGCGCAAGACCACGCCGGGCATGCGCGTGTTTGAGAAGGCAGCGGTTGAGATCGGCGGCGGCAACAACCACCGCTACAACCTGTCGACGGCCGTCATGCTCAAGGACAACCACATCGATGCTGCCGGTGGCGTGACGCGCGCGATCGAGATGGCGCGCGCCCATGCATCGTTTACCACGACGGTCGAGATCGAGTGCGAGAACCTGGACATGGTGCGCGAGGCCGTGGAGGCCGGCGCCAATATCATCATGCTCGACAACATGACCCACGACGACATGGCTGCTGCGATTGAGCTTATCGCCGGTCGCGCCAAGACCGAGTGCTCGGGCAACGTGGACGCAAACAACATTCGCGCCCTGGCTGACCTTGGTGTCGACTACATTAGCTCGGGCGCCCTGACGCACTCCGCGTCGATTCTCGACCTCTCGCTTAAGCACCTGCGCCTGCTGGACGGTAAATAATGAACGCCCGCGAGCGTCGCCGTGCCATCATGGCCGTGCTCGAGGGAGCCAAGGGGGCCGTATCGGGCAGCGCGCTTGCCCGTGAGGTGGGTGTGAGCCGCCAGGTCGTGGTGCAGGACATCGCCCTGCTGCGTGCCGATGGGCACGATATCGTGGCAACCAACCGCGGCTACGTGCTGCAGGAAGCCGCGAGTAGCCCCGCCGTGCCCACGCGTCTCGTTAAGGTGCGCCACAGTGTGGAGCAGGCGGGCGACGAGCTTACGAGCATCGTCGACGCGGGTGGCGCCGTGCTCAACGTGATCGTCAACCATCGTGTGTACGGCAAGATTACGGCCGATTTGGACATCCGCAATCGTCGCGATGTCGAGCGCTACCTGGAGGGCATCGCCAGCGGCAAGAGCTTTCCGCTGCTGACGGTGACCAGTGGCTACCACTTCCATCGCATCGCCGCGGAGGACGAGCAGACCCTCGACGAGATCGAGGCCATGCTCAAGGAAAAAGGCTACTTGGCGGACCTAATGCCCTACGAGGATGATTTGTCCTAGCCCGACACCGTCTTTATAAGTTGCGGTGAAATAGTTCCTGAAATGGGCATCGAAGCCATGAAACAGGAACTATTCCACCGCAACTGCCCACATATGCAAAAGGAGGCCTCCGCGGCGATGCGGAAGCCTCTTTTTTTGTGCACGGTGTACTTTTGAGTGTGCAAGTGGGGGAGTTGTTACTCCTCGACGATCTCGGTGATCGCGCCGGCGGGGCAAGCGTCCTGGCAAGCGCCACAGGCGACGCAGGAGTCCTCGTCAGCGACGGTAGCGACGTCCTGGAGCTCCAGAACGCCAGCGGGGCAGGAGTCGACGCAAACGCCACAAGCGATGCACTCGTCGGCATCAATTACGGGATGAGCCATGGTAGTTTCCTCTCTGTTGACCGACGCTACAGGCGATGCGCGCCGGTTTGATTCGGGCAAAAACATACCACGGGAGCGACCGTTTGCAATACCCTCTGACCGGCATCTTCATACCGTTCGCCGAGTATGCCACGGCTTACTAAAAAACGCGCAGGTGGGGCCGTTGAGCTGCGCAAATGTTAGCTAAAGGTGACTTGAAATATTGAGCTATTGAGCGCGCCTGCGGAAAGGGCATCCCGTTATTTGGTCGAAAAACGGGTCGCAGTTTCCGGTTGGACCGCCCGGCGGAAGCTACGTCCCAGAATTCGCGCTCAGACCGGGACACAGTTTCCGGTTGAGCGCTCAACCGGAAACCGCATCCCGAAATCGACGCTCAAAACGGGACGCGCTTTCCCCAAGGCCGCCCCAGACTGCTCCACACGCCCCAAGCTCGCACCTCAGTCAACTCTACATAGATCTCAATAGATTTGCCGAGAACTCAAACAGTGCATCTACCTGCGCATTTAAGAACCTAAACTCTCAACAACAAGAAATCTTATATGAATTGACTTAGATTTTGTATATTCCGGCCCATAAGGGGATACACTACATCCTGAAAGACAAG
>USOG01000001.1 GCA_900556365.1 uncultured Collinsella sp. | reverse complement strand
ATAAGCGGGCCGGCGGCGATCCAGCTGGCAATCGCGGTGCGCGGATCTTTGAGCAGCTCGGCGATAAAATTAATGAAACCCATGAAGTAAAACCTCTCAGTTGTGGGCGCGGATACGTCCAAGTTGACCAGTATACGGTTGCGGCGTCCCCTCGTGCGCAACCCCACAAAAGCATGACTCCATTACCAGCAAGTTTGCATAACTGACACCTGTCGCGCAATGCCGCCAAGATTGTCCTTCCTAATCCCTAGCGAATCGCTATACTTTATTGAATCGCATTGCCATGGCGCTAAGGGAGGGCGGCCGGTGAGCTTTATCAATACCATTCGCGAGGACATCAAGACCGTCCAAGCGCAGGACCCCGCCGCGCAAAACGGTCTGGTCATCTTCCTTTCCTATCCTGGCCTGCACGCCAAGTGGAACCACGTGCCCGAGCACTGGCTGTGGGAGCATGGACATCGCTCGCTCGCCCGCGTGCTCTCGCAAATCACCCGTCATATCACCGGCGTCGAGATTCATCCCGCCGCACAGATCGGCAAGCACTTCTTTATCGACCACGCCATGGGCGTCGTCATCGGCGAGACCACCATTGTGGGCGACAACTGTGTGCTTTACCAGGGCGTTACGCTCGGCGGCACCGGCAACGAGACCGGCAAACGCCACCCAACGCTCGGCGATAACGTCACCGTGGGCACGGGTGCCAAGGTGCTCGGCAACATTCGCATCGGCAACAACGTCAAGATCGGCGGCAACTCGGTCGTCGTTAAGGACGTGCCCGACAACTGCACCGTCGTGGGCGTGCCGGGACGCATCATCAAGCGCAACGGCTGCCGCGTGTTCGAGGAGAGCTTCGATGCCAAGCAGCATCGCGAGTACATGCCCGACGACGCCGCCGAGCAGAGTGCCCTTAACCGCCAGGGCATCACCGAGAACGCCCGCCGCGTCAAGGAACTCGAGCGAGAGGTGGCCGAGCTCAAGGCCCTCGTCGCCAAGCTCGTGGACGAACGCTAGGAACGCAAGCGGCACAAAACAATATCGGCACCGACGCAAAAGGCGCGCCAGGGAATCAATCCCCGGCGCGCCATTCCTTTTGATGTGACATGCGGGACTGTCCCTTTGTCACATTATGCGAACTGGCTCAGATAGAGGTCGGCGTAGGCACCCTCGGCAGCCAGCAGCTCCTTATGCGTGCCCTGCTCGATAATGTTGCCGTGATCCATGACCAAGATCAGGTCGGCATCAACAATCGTCGACAGGCGGTGCGCGATCACAAAGCTCGTGCGCCCGCGCATAAGCGCATCCATGGCACGGCCGATGGCAAGCTCGGTACGCGTGTCCACGCTTGAGGTCGCCTCGTCTAGGATGAGAATCGCCGGGTTGTTGAGCAGCACGCGTGCGATGGTCAGCAGCTGACGCTGGCCCTGGCTGATGCTCTCGGCATCGTTGGCCACGCGCGTGTCGTAGCCCTGCGGCATGGTGCGCACAAAGAAGTCGACCTGCGCGGCACGAGCGGCGGCCACGATCTCGTCGCGCGTCGCCTCGGGACAGCCGTAGGCGATGTTTTCGGCAATCGTGCCATCGAACAGCCAGGCGTCTTGCAGCACCATGCCAAACTGCTGACGTAGCTCGCCGCGATCCATGCGGCTCGTATCCACGCCGTCGAGCGTAATACGCCCGCCGTCAATCTCGTAGAAGCGCATGAGCAGGTTGATGAGCGTCGTCTTGCCTGCGCCCGTGGTTCCCACCACGGCAATCTTCTGGCCCGGCTCGGCGGTAAACGACACTTCGCGCATAAGCGGCTTGTCGGGCGAATAACCAAAGCGCACGTGCTCAAAGGAGACGCGGCCCTCCACGCGACCCGGCAGCTTGGCGGCCTTGTCCGGCAGCGGATCGGCCTCCATCTCGGGCTCATCGAGCAGGTCGAACACGCGCTCTGCACTCGCCAACGCGCTCTGCAGCGAGTTGAAGGTAAACGACAGCTGCGTCATGGGTTCGGACGCCTCGTAGATAAACTGGAAGAACGCCTGGAACACGCCGACGGTCATGTGACCGGCAACCAGCATGCTGCAGCCCACCAGCGCAATAACGATCTGCGCCAAACGGCCGATAAAGCGCACCGCGGGGCCGACAGCATTGATCATAAAGTCGGCCTTGGTGCTCACACGAGCCAGTTCCTTCGAAGCCTCGTGCACCTCAGCGGAGCTCTGACGTTCGCGGTTAAACGCGCGGATCACCAGACGGCCCGAATAGCCTTCCTCGACCGCACTCGTAATCTTGGACACCCACTCCTGGCGCTCGCCCGTCACATCGTGTGTGCGGCGCGAGACGACCTTCGTCACCAGCAGCGACAGTGCCGTAAAGAACAGAAAGACGAGCGTAAGCTGCACGCTGAACACGAACATCACGCTCACAGCACCAACAACCGTGCCGATCGACACGAGCAGCTGCAGCAATCCGCGCTGCATGCTCTCGGACATCTTGTCCAGGTCGTTGGTCGCGCGGCTGACGACCTCGCCGGGACGATGCGCGTCAAAATAGGCGAGCGGCAGACGGTTGAGCTTTTGCGCGATGCGGTTGCGCAGGCGCAGATTGAGGCGTTCGGCCACGCTCGACATCAAAAAGCTCTGGAGCGCGTAGAACGAAGCGGCGGCCGTCCAAATCAAAAAGTAGATGAAGATAGTCCTGCCGCAGTTCTCCCAGGTGATGCTGAAGGTGGCGTTGTTGACAAACGCTACCTGAATGTGGCCCCACAGCTCATCGATCACGCGGGCGCTATATGCCGGCGCGGCAGTGTTAAAGATGACATAGAACACAATGCTCGCGAACACGATATAGAAGCGCCAATGGTCGCCGGCAGCCTCACTCCACAGGCGGCGCACCGTCGCCCAGGTATCCCGAGGCGTCTCGTCCTCGTCTTCGTCGTCCACGTCGCGCATACGCTCTGCCTCGGCGCGGGCGCGCTCGTCCTCGGCACGTTCGTTTTCCTCGTAGAGCGCTTGGCGGCGAGCCTCGCGCTCGGCCGCAGCCTTGACGGCGTCATCCAGCTCGGTCGACGCGGCAGCCGTTTCCTCGACCAGTCCCGCGGCAGCGGCGTCATCAACGCCGCCCTGCTTCTTGAGCTCCTCGGTCATGCTACTCACCTCCCTTCATCTGCGATTCCGCGATGGCACGGTACACCTCGCAGGTTTCCATAAGCTCGCCATGCGTGCCCAGACCCACAACCTCGCCATCCTTGAGCACGACGATCTGGTCGGCGTGCAAGATCGTCGAGATGCGCTGCGCGATGATGAGCACCGCAGCGTCACGCGTCTCGTCTTGCAACGCATGACGCAGGGCGGCATCAGTCTTAAAGTCCAGGGCCGAAAAACTGTCATCGAAGATATATAGATTGGCATGCTTCATGAGCGCACGGGCGATTGCCAAACGCTGGCGCTGGCCGCCCGAAAAGTTCGTACCGCCCTGCGCCACCGGGGTATCGAGCCCCTGCGGTTGGTCGAGTACAAAGGTGCTCTGGGCAACCTCAAGCGCGTGAAGCATGTCGCCCTCGGTCGCGCCTTCGTTACCAAAGCGAAGGTTGCTCGCCACCGTGCCCGAGAACAGCCACGCCTTCTGCGGCACATAGGCAATGCGCCCGCGGATTTCGTCTTGCGTAAGCTCGCGCAGGTCCACACCATTCAGGCGAATGGAGCCCTTGGTGGCATCGTGGAAGCGCAGCAGAAGCTTTGCCACCGTCGATTTGCCCGAGCCTGTCGAGCCAACGATCGCAGTCGTCTGACCGCGACGGCAGGCAAAGCTCAGGTCGCACAGGGTGTCCTCGTCGGCATCGTCAAAGCGAAACGACATGTGGTCGAACACGGCCACCACATCGGCTCCGTCTTGGGGCTCGCGCGCCCCGTCATCCAGCGTGCGCTCGCCATCGACGATGCTCGGCTCAATCTCCAACACCTGCTGCGCACGGTTCAGGCACGCGGCAGCACGCGGAAGCGTCAGCACCACCATCTGGGCCATCATCACAAAAAACAGGATCAGAATTGCATACTCCAGCACCGCCGAGATACTCGCAATCTGCATGGCGTGGGCGCCTACGCGGTTGCCGCCCACCCACAGCACCGCCACCTCGGCGATGTTCATCAAAAAGAAGCTTGAGCTGTCGAGGCCCACAAACAGGTGGTTGACTTTGATGGCGTTGGCGGCGTATTCGCTAAACACCTCGTCCAGACGCCGTTCCTCGTGGCGCTCCTTGTTAAACGCACGGATGACGCGCACGCCCACAATATTCTCGCGCAGTACCACGTTCATGCGGTCGATAAAGCCCTGTAGGCGCATAAAAATCGGCGCCGCGTTGGCAACCGTAAAGACCGCCGCCACCAGCACAATCGCAACGACTACGCCCAGAAGCGTGCCCATGGCGGGATCGATAAACCAGGCGAAGATGATGCCCGCCACAGCCAAAAACGGCACGGGCAGCACCAGCTGAATCGTCTGCAGAATCGCCTGCTGAATCACGTTGATGTCGTTGAGCGAGCGCGTGATCATCGATCCGGTGCCAAAGCGCTCAAAATCGCTGGCCGCGAGCTCGAGCGATTTGTCGTACACGGCATTGCGGATATCGCAAGCCACGTTGGCGGCCAGGCGCGCCGAAAGATAGCAGCCCAGCACCGTGCCGCCGCTAGCCATGCTGGTCGCGATAAACATGTATAGGCCGTTGCGTAAAATGTAGTCGACATCGCCCGTGGTAATACCGGTGTTGACCATGTTCGCCAGCATCGTGGGCACCAGCAGCGTGCCGATGTTGTCGATTAGCAGCACCAGCAGCGTCACCGCGACAAGCCCTCGATATGGCTTTAGAAACCTCATTAACAGTCGCACGACTCCCCCTCACCTTGATTCTCGGCTTGGCTCTCGGCAGCGATATGCTGCTTAAAGGCATCGCACTCATCGCCGAGCGCATGGGAAAATTTTCCGATTAGGCGCATGATTTCGCGCTGCTCCCAGGGCTCGAGCACTTCGAAAGCCTGTTGCTCGGCTTCTTGCGCCGGCAGCGCATAACGCTCGGCAAATCGCCTGCCCTCTTCGGTCAGGCTCACAACCTTGTTCTTACGGCTGCCTTCGGCAAACTCCAACGTTGCGAAGCCCCGCGCCGTCAAGGTTTTAATCGCCGAGTTGATAGTCTGCTTGCTGTAGAACCATTCGCTTGTCAGACGGCTTACGGCAATACTGCCGCCCGCCGTGCTGGTATCGACGAGCATCCAGTAAGCGCAGTCCGAAAGGCCGCAGGCGCGCGAGAACTCCGAATAGATATGGTCGAGTCCATTGAGCAACCGGTCGAAGTCGACCAACGTAACCGCACTATTCATCTATCCCACCATTCGATTGTCCGATTTTTGACCAATTTTGTGTCTCTAGATTAGTCCGAGTTTTGACTATCGTCAACAGGCTCTCCGCAAATGCGTGCATTTTTATTGCCTATCGGCAGAAAAAGACCGCCGGCGCGGGGGCGGCGCCAGCGGTCACGTGAAAATCGGGTTTTATCGCCTGTTAAGCGGCGACGGCCTCATAGACCGTAGCGCCCGAGAAGCTGTCATGCAGGCTCTTGCCGGCAATCCACGGCAGCTCGACGACCTCGCAGACCGTGTTGACCAGCTCGGAACAGTCAGTAAAGTGGCCCTTGTCGTTGAGGGCCTCGCAATCCTGAACACGCCAATAGCCATCGGTGTGCGTGATGTAGTACTCGTGATCGTCAATCGTCACAAAAGCGCGCGTCTTGGAACGCAGCAGCTTCAGAAATCCTTCGAAATCGGTCTCGACGACATCTCCAGCCTGGAACATGATGTTACCTCCTGGCCCGGCGCCACCACGGCGCATTGATAAACGTTGGTACTCCTTTAGTAAAACCTTTATCAAAGGTTATGCGTTCGTCATTTAGGCAAGTGGTAAAAAACCGCAGGGTAGACGGGATAAAACGTTTAACCATCCCATTTGATTATCACATTCTGAAGGTACTTTTATGCAACCCTCCTTTCCCAATTGGAATCTATCCTTTTGGCCGGGCAATTGACCGTCTATCGTTTGAGCCCGACGGGTATGAACGTGGCATCTGCAACGCCACCACAAGGAGACACCATGGAGACCATCGAAGCGCTCATTCACCGCCGCAGCTGCCGCAAATACAGCGATCGTCCCGTCGAGGCCGAGAAGCTTGCACGTATTATCGAAGCTGGCCAATATGCACCGAGCGGCATGGGCCGCCAGCCGGTGACGTTTGTCGCCGTCACCGACCCCGCGACCGTTGAGCGTCTCTCACAGCTCAACGCCCAGGTCATGGGCAGCAACGGCGACCCCTTCTACGGTGCCAAAACCGTTGTGGTGGTACTGGTCGACCGCAGCGTGCCCACGCATCTGGAAGACGGTTCGCTTGCCATGGGCAACCTGCTCAACGCCGCCTATGCGCTGGGCGTTGATTCGTGCTGGATTCATCGCGCACACGAGGTCTTCGACTCGCCCGAGGGCCTGGAGCTGCTGGCCAGCTGGGGCCTGCCCGCCGACGGAAGTCTACGCGGCGTCGGTCACTGCATTCTGGGCTATGCCGAGGACACGCTACCCGAGGCAAAGCCGCGCCGCGACAACGTGGTGTATGTCAGGTAGCCAAGGAGTGTCAGCGGGGGTAGCTAATTTTGGACGGGGCTATTTTAGCTACCCCACTCGCTCGTCATCGGAGCGAGAGCCGGCTCCTGATTTCCACACAGCATCAACCTAGACTAATCGTTCGGTCGCAAATGCTCAAAGCAGCGGGGCGGTGAGTGACGATGATCACCGTGCGGCCGAGCGCCCGCAGGCGGTCGAGCATCTCACGCTCGGTCGCCTCGTCGAGCGCCGAGGTACATTCGTCGAGCAACAGCACCGGGGCGCCGGAGTAGACGGCGCGGGCCACAGCAAGTCGCTGCATCTGGCCCTCGGAAAGACCGCTGCCGTGCTCGCCAAGCGGCGTATCCGCGCCTTGGGGCAACGCTTCCACAAACTCGAGCGCACAGGCGGCGTAAAGAGACTCGTCAAGTGCAGAATCCCCTCCCCCGCCACAATCCGCCAGTGTGACGGCGTCGCGAACAGTGCCGCTCATAAGCATATTGCCCTGCGGCACGTAGGCGAAGGTCCCGGGCGCGAGGTCGGCGGCGTCGACTGTCTCCCCGGCAGCGCTCCCGCCGCCGGGGTTCGCGAACTCCACCTCGACCGCGCCCTCGCCGGGATCTTCCATCCCAAGCGCGAGCATGAGCGTCGTGGACTTACCCACGCCCGAAGGTCCTGTCACGGCGATAAACTCGCCCGCGCGGACCTCGGCATCAAAGCCATCGAGCACACGCGGACCGTCCGCATAACCAAAGCAAACACCACGAAACCGCAGGGCAGCAAACGATGTGCTGCAGGCAGGCCTACGCTCGCCGCGAGCGGCCGGCTCCACGGCACGCAGCCGCTCGCAGCTGGCAGACATCGCCGCGGACTGCGGAAAGAGGCCCGAGAGGCTTGTAAACGGAGCACGCACCTGTCCCACAAGCTGCACAAGCGCCATCAGGGTGCCGTAGCTCACCCGGCCAGTTAGGATGCCCCAGCAGCCGTAGCCAAAACCAGCAAGATAGCTCAGCTGCATGGCCAGGTTAAAGACGGCACCGGACGCCGCCTTGCCACCGGCACGCCTTTCGCGCGCGGCAAGCTGCTCGTCCATAAGGCCGGCGAGCCCCTCCATGACGCGCCCGGCAGCACCAAAAGAGCGAATCACCACCAAGCTCTCGAGCGTCTCTTGCAGCCGTGCGCGCATGGAACCCTCGGCCGCCTGCGCGGTGGCATGCAAGCCCTTAAGCCAGCGGCGCATGACGAGAGAGCCCACCACGCCCAGTGCGCCCGCCACAACAAAAAGCGCGGCGAGTGTGGGCGCGACCGCAAACATCAAGACCAGCGCCGCGGCGGCGCGCACCAGCATAGAAGCGACCTCGGGCACAATTGACACTACAGACTCGGCAACGCACGAGACATCCGAGGTAAGCACGCTCGCCACCTCGCCCGAAGCCCGCCCTTCCGGCAAGCGCCCGGCACTCATCACAGCGCCGGCCGCACGGGCGCGCAGCGCGTTCTCCATGCGCGCCTGCGCAGACTCCGAAAGCCACCTCGATGCTGCCGAAAGCACCACCTGTGCCAAAAGCGCAGCCGCAAACAAGGCAAGCGCCGGCCAGAACGTAGCCGAGTCGTGCGCGACGGCGGCATCAACCGCCCACTGCATGAGTAACGCATATCCCACAGCGATCAACGCCGAGACGCAGCGCGTGGCACAGAGCGCCCACACCAACCGGACCTCGTGTCCACAGACAGAGATCACCCAACGAAGTTCCCTCACCTGAGCCCCGCCTTTCGAGCAGCGCAGCCTAGCGCAGCCTTTGCGCGCTTAAGACCGCGGCGTACAGGCCAGGTCACCAGCCAAACGCGCGCATAGGCGAGCCAGCCACGACTATGCGGATCGCAATGTCTGTCACCGCGCCAAAATTCCTCGAGCCTGCCCAGAACGGCCGCCTCGGGCACATCCTCGACCTCGAGGCAGTTGTCGCCCAGGATCCGGTAGCCCCCGTCGACGACCTCGATTACTCGATGGAGGATGTAGGCGTCGCCGCGCCGATACAGCGCCACATCGAGCGGGCGCAGTCGCCCCTCGCACGGCCGCACGACGATCGTGTCCCGACGATCGCGCAGCATGGGCCACATGCTCACGCCCGCCGTCGTGCTCACCCACACGCCGTCGCGCGCTAGCACGGCATCAATTCCGCAAGACGCATCGCCGGCAGTCTGAGCGCTGGCACAGGCGACTGAGTTGGACGAGCCTTCCCTCAAACGCTCGCCCATGCTATTCCTCGCTCTCGTGCATCACGGTCGAGAGCTCCGTGCGCAGTCGCGCCGTCCGTGTAAACGGCTTTACCACCAGGCGGTACACATACACCCCGGGCAAGAGCCACGGCGCACGCTTGAGCACAGGGTATCCCTGCTGGAGTTTCTTGAGCGGCGGAAAGGCACGCTTGAGCAGATAACGGGCACGGGAGCCTTTCTTGCCGCCCTCGGCAGCCTCCTCCTCGAGCCGGTTTCGCACGTTGTTGGCAACCGTGCCGTACGTGCCGCTGCTGAGCATATAGGCGAGCATCTGTTCCACATCCGGCGCCAACGCGGTGCCGTCGCCGGCAAGCGCGCGGCCGCAGGCATCCTTTTCCACCACAGCCTGGGCAACACAGCGCAAGTCGGCCTCAAAATCGGCCATTCCCAGCTTCTGCAGCTCGCAGTCCAGATACGCGCGGTCCATTGAGCCGCCCCAAGCACGCACGAGCGCCCACTCGTCGGCAAGCCCTCGCACGCCGTGACCCGATGCCGAAAAATGCTTGAACATATGCGCAATGTGAAAGAGATACGTATCCTCACGCGCGAGCTCGTAGGCAAGCTCCGATGCGCCCTCGACACGCCGCGCCTTTACCCATGGATTTGCGTAGTACTCCCACCACGCAACCTCGGGGTTGGCGAGGACGCGGTGCGGCTCAAAGTTAAGAAACGGTGCCTTCTCGTACGAGTCGTGGTTGCCCGTGCCAAAATGCGCCGTCGTAAACCCTTGGCCCTCCATAATGCGTCGCAGCTCGCGGGCATCTGCCTCGGTCGCCGCAGCCACCGAGCCGTCCTCACGAATATGTCCAAACAAAAAGTCGTTGTCGCACATCCAGCGCATCTCGGGACGCGGATAGGCACGCGACGTCACCACGCCCTTGAGCGGCAGGTGAGCGAGCCCGGCCTCGTCCATAGCGACAAAGACGGTCTCGCGCTCCATGTCAAAGACAGCATGGCGCATGAGGTTTTGGTCAACCTCCGCCTGCCAACGTGCCCGTTCGGCCGAGTCCGCCTCGGGGGAGGAAGTAACCGCAAACGCGCAGGTCGTCGTCACCGAGTTCCAGCGCGCAAGGGCAAAGAGGCCATCCCACGTCACCCCCGTCGGTAACGAGGTCGGTGCCTCTCCGCGCAGCGCGCAGGAGAGCAGGTGCAGGAGATAAAGCGACTGGTTGTCGAGTGCAGATGCCACGTAGAACTAACCTTCCACGAGCCCGGCTTCGCGCATGCGCGCAATAAACGCATCCACGTCCTGGCGTGCGCGTTCGGAATCGACCTCATACTCTGCCGCGATGCGCCCAGCAATCGCCGCCTCGCCAAGCCCTTCTTCCACGCCGCGCCAGATATCGGCGCCCGTGCCGTTGAGCTTCACCATGCCATGGAACGACTTGCTGGCCTCGCCCGTGGCGATTGCGACGGCCTGTCCGGCAACATCGCGCATAATAAATCCCTGTTTAATCCTCATGCGAGGCACTCCTTACATAATTGTGGTATTCCAGGCCGGTCAAGCCCTCAAAGCTCGTGCGAACGGCATCTTCGGACATATCGCACGCCAGGTCATACACCGGCACACGCGCGAGCATGGCATCCAGAAGGTCGAGCGTGAGCACCGAGCCAGCCGCGTCCGGCGGAAAGTACACCTGCCGCATTATCTTATCGATATTGAGCGCGGCACTCGCCGGGCGAATAGAAGATGCGCCCGGCTCGCTGCGAGACAACAGCACGATACCGACAAGCGGGGCAGAATCATTGCGCTGCCAGCCCTCTTTGCCGGCCCACGGCGTGCCATAGACCACCGGCAGCTCGTCGCGATGCTCCGGAATACGGACAAACGGTTTGTCCCCGTTTATCACCCGCACGGCATCGCCCAGGTATTGGCGCCACAGGCGAATATGGGTCGACTTACCCGTACCGCTCGGCGCGGTAAACAGATAGGCACGTCCCTCAAACTCGATAACCGCGCCATGGACCAACAGCCGGTGCCGCTCGGGCAAGCGGTTCGCAATCGCCCGCTGCACCGCCAGCGTCTCCAGATAGGCATCGGTCCAGTCCGTACCCTCGGTGGCCGCCGCTCGTTCGGCCTCGATATCGGCCCGTGTGACTCTCACATCAAGATCGACGCGAACTTCAGAGCCAGCATCACAAGCTATGTAATCTCGGCAAAGCCATGCGATCTGTGCATGCAGAGAATGGGCCCTCACAACAAGATCGGCAATGCGCATACAAAACGGACTTGCTTCGTCGCCAAATTCAGAACTCGCTCGACCAGCACGGTGCGATTCCAACATAGACCCCATCTACTTGTAATAGCCTGTCCACTTAGAACCGTCGGGTTCCGTAACTTCACCGGGCTGATCTTCGCCGGCAGAATCGGTATTGTCACTTGGCCCATCTTGATTCGAAGAATCCTGAACATTATTGTTCGAGCCATTTCCGCCGCCATAGGACACATTGTTATCTGCTTTACCGCCGGACTCATCTGCCTTCTTCGCCATCTTATTGGCGTCAGCGGTTTCGGAACCGGTAGGCGAATCAGCTGTACCGCCATTTGCCTCATCATCTTTGGCTGTTGAAGCAACGTTTTCCGATTGCTCGGCAACTGTTTCGATGTTCCCAGCGGCCTTATCCTTATAATCCTCGCCCCCATGGCTCATAGCAATCGCAATGATCGCCACAAGAAGAACAATCGCCACGACAACGACAGCCCAGATGATTTTCTTTTTTTGGGAAGGCCGTTGCGCCACATGACTCCCTACGCTGCTCGTTTTTGCGATCTTCAACATTCAGTCCGTTCTTTATTAGAAGAGGGGGCCGCGCAGAGCGACCCCCCCCCTTTAGCTTTTAAGGCAGCAAGGCAGTCTTACTGCTGGGCGGGAATAAAGGGCGTATCGTTATCTCCGAGGTTTGAAGTCCTCACAACATCCTCCGCGTCAACCTCGATAACAGTGAGCTCGGGCTCCGTATACTTTTCCATTTAACTTCTCCTTACTTGATAGTGTCTAAAATCTGCTGAGCATAACTCTGCTCGCTTGAAGACGCTCCCGGATTTTTCAGAATCGCCTGGGCAACCGTTATTACGGAATGCTGGTTCGATGAGGCTTCGGCAACTTCCACCGTCGTCCCATCAACCGTCTGGTACTTAAGATGCTCGGTCACATGAACGGTCGTTGAGTAAGCAGTGCTCGGAACACCTGTGACGACGAGGTTTGCAAGGGCCATTCCGTTTTCAAACAGCACGCGCTTATCCGCTTTAACGGGTTTGCGATCATTTGCGCCGTCGTTCCAAGTCCACCAGCTATCGATGTACTTAGTGCCATCGGGCACCGAGGTGATGTATCCAAAGCGGAGTGACGTAGACTCGGATGCCGCGGGGCCATCCATGCGCAGGGAGCCGCCCATATACTGGATATAGTCGCTGATCTTCACGAACTTGGCGTAGGCAGCGCCCTCGACATCATCTGCAGTGCAAGGGGTCGCGAGCGCAGCGTCCTTGTACCAGCCGGCAAATGCCTTGCCGTCCTGGGTCGGATACGTCCAAGAGGCCTGCTCACCACTGCGGTAGTTTTGCAGCAGATATGCGCCCTCGTCAAGCTTGACGCCGTACTTGCCGTCGGCATTAACGGTAGGCGTAAAGCCGGCGGCGCAGTAGTCATCAGGAACTGCGCTGGCAAACGTACCACCGCTAATGGCGATGTTGGCGGGCTGTGTGCTTACCGAGATAGGCTTGCTGAAAGTACCGCCCGTGATGGTGAGCTGACGGCTCTGGCCTTCGCCAATAGTGCCGCTCACGTCCACGCAACCGTTAATAACGCTGTTGCCTTCAACCGTAACGCTTACGGAAGGATACGAAGCATAGCGGCACACGTCAAACGCAAACGGACCGCCAACTTGCGTATTCTGACCAGCGATGATGGTCGAATCCTTGATAACGGTATCGCCATTGTTGTTCGACAGCGTGTAGCACGTTTGCTTGCCGCCCTTTACGGTCATACCGTCAAGCGTCAGATTGCTGTAGTTCTGGATCATGATTGCCGGCGACCCCGACCACTGAGTCGTGTCGTCGCCCGCAACGCTTGCATCACCAAAGATGGAGCCGTTGCGCATCACAATCGTGTTGCCCTTAAGCAGGTGGAAGCCGTTCGAGGCGGTTCCCGTGCTACCAACAAGCTTGCCACCCACCGTGTAGGAATGACCCGCGAAGTCGATGGTCAGACCATTGGGGAAGGTGTCGTCCTTGATAGAAATGCCGTCACCGCTGCAGTCGGACAACAGCGTAATGGTATCGCCATCCTGAGCTGCTGCAACAGCGTCAGCGAGAGTGGCGTACGCCTTGCTGCCGATCTGCGCCACGCCGGCAACAACGCCGTACGTACCGTCGCCGTTGTCGGAAGGAACGTAACCGGGAGCCAGGTAGCTGGTGCCTTCGCCCTCGGGGGAGGCACTGGGGTCGAAGCCGACGAACGTACCGCCGCTGATGGCGACATTCGCACTGCCGCTCGCATACGCATCATCGATGCAGTTGAACAGATACTTGCTGCTGCCTTCCCACTTCTGGTGCAGGTCGAAGGTGCCGCCCTTGACGGACAAGGTGCCCTCCTGCACCTGAACCACGCTAACGTTACCGTAGAAGGTGCCGTTTTCGATGGTCAGGTCGCCCTTCACCACGTTGATGGTGTAGCAGTCGTTCTCCTTGGCATCTATGGCGCCGTCGCCAGTGATTGTCACCTTGGCGCCATTCGTGATGGACAGGATGGCGTTTGCTTTATCGCCCCAGATGTCTTGCGTGTTTTTGATGGTCTTGCCGTTCAGGTCCAGTGTGATGCTCTTGCCGATGGTCAGCTGGCTATTCTGCTCGACATCCGTCAGTAGGGTAATTGTCTTGCCCTTTGTAGCCAGACGAATCGCGTCGGCCAGCGTCTCATACTTCTTGCTGCCGATCTGGGCAACATAGTGGCCTTCCTTGACGCCATAATTGCCATCCGCATCCTTGGTTGATGTAGGAATGAATCCTTCGGCGCAATAGTAATCCTTGACGCTCTTATTAAACGCACCGCCGGAGACCTGCGTGGCGCCATTCGCCGCGTTAGTTTCACGAACCGTCCAAGCCGTGGTTTTACTGCACAGGTTCTTGAACGTACCACCTGAGATAGCCGTGGACGGCACCGCGCTGCCGTTCTTGTCGGTATGGATGACCTGCGCCTGTCCATAGGGAGCGCTCTTGTCGCTCTGGATAAACTCGCCACCGCTAATGGTCAGCTCGCCGTAGTTGAACACAACGCCGGTAAAACCGTCAGAATTGCCCTTCGTCAGCGTGAACGTGCCGCCGTTGATAGTCAGCTTTGCATTCGGCTCATTCTTGACGGTATCCAGACCGCCGGTGTAAGTGCCGCTGGTGATGGTCAGGGTGCCGTAGTTGTCGATCATGGAGGCGCCATTGTTGCCCGCCGTGGCGGTCACATCCGCCAGCGTCAGGTTGGCGTTGCTGTCCTTCGTGACCTCAATGTTGTAGTAGCCGGTGCCGCCCGCAACATTGCCGTTCTTCACGGTAACGGTGCCACCCTGCACGGAGATCGTGGCCTTGCCGGCGTTCGTATTCGTCAGCGTCTTGCCGTGCAGATCGAGGGTGACGCTCTTGTTGATTGCCACGTCTTCAGTTGCATCCGCCAGCAGCGTGACCGTTACGCCGTCCTGAGCTGCGTCGATGGCGGCCTGCAGGGTATTGAATGCCTTAAAACCAACCTGTGCGACCGAACCAGAAACCCCATGCGTACCGTCAGGGTTCTCGATAGGCTTGCAACCCTCGGCGCACAGAGCCTCAGGGACTGTGGAAGAGAACGTGCCACCGTAAACGGTGACCGTCTTAGCGGAGTTGTCGAAAGCTGATTCCTGCTTCGTCGAGGAATCCCAAGAGTAGGCCTTGATTGCCGCGTTGGCATCCTTAGCCGTGAAGGTGCCACCGGTGATGGCGATTTGGCCAAGGCCCTTGTAGCCAGCGCGGTTGACAATGGAAATTGCCGCGCCGTCCTGGATGGCACCGTCGCCCTCGGTCTTCTCAACCGGGTCGCCCGACACGGTAATCGCGCTACCAGCAGTAACGTTCAGGTTGCCCGAGCACACCTGCGCGCCCATCGTCTTCGCGTTGATCGTGGAGTTATCGATGGTCAGCGTTCCGCTGCTGGGGAAGTAAATGCCGAAGCCGTTGGGAACGTTGAGCGTACTGTCCTTCAGAACAACAGTGTCGTTCGTGTTGTTGCCGTTCGTTTCGATGCCGCTCGTGGCAGTCGTAGACGCTTCAACGTTCTCGAACGTAAGAATGGAGTTGTCGTACTTGATGGTGCCGCCCATGGCAGACGGGATCAGGCCGACGAGCTGCGAGCTCACGACCTTGCCGTTCTTCACCGTAAGCGATGCGTTGGGGTTATTGATCTCGAACGCTGCGGAGTTCGCGTCAGTTCCCGTGCACGTCCAGGTATGGCCGTTCAGGTCAACCACGCGAGCAACGGTTCCGGAGTTGAACGTGCTGCCCGTAGTGTAGTCGCGCAGCAAGGTGATGGCTTCGCCAGTTTTGGTTTGAGCCTTGAACGCCTCTTCCATGGTGTAGTAGCTGGTTTCGCCAACCTTGGCAAGATAGGCCTTCTCTACACCGTACGTGCCGTCATCGTTCTTGGTAACAGTGGAGCCTTCAACCAGATAGGAGGACGGATCGGCGGTGCTGAACGTACCGGCAGTGACCTCAATCGCCGCTTTTGTGGGGTCATCGGTAGCCGAACCTGTGCTGTAATCAACCGTCTTAAGCGCACCGCTAACGGTGCCGCCCGTGATGGACACCTTCGCCGGTTTGCCCTCAACGCCGTCGTAAGTCACTGACTCAACATTGCCGTTTACGGTGCCGCCCTGAATCTGAAGGTCAGAGCCCGCTCCGCCGTACGTCCACGTAGAGACGTTGCCGTTGATGACCGCGCTGTCCTTGATGGTGGCGTTCTTCCAGTTCTGAACCGCGTAGCTGTTCGCGGAGTTGATCTCGCCGCCCTTAACGTAAAGGTTGCCGTGGTCGCATTTAAGGACGATGAAGTTATCCTGCGTGAACGTGCCACCACTAATAGTCAAGCCCGGCATGGCAGACTTGCTGTCATCACCAACACGAACAAGGGACGCACCCTTTGTTCCGCCAGCACCGCTATCATTTTTGACGTTGCCGCTCTGGAAGAACAGCCAACCGCTGTCCTGAACATCAATAACGTAGTGGGAAGAAACGCCGGAGTTCTCTGCGGTGTCCTCGCGCATGATAGTGCCCGTCTGGGCCTCGCTGGAGTCCATGACGTAGACCCTGTTCGTAACCGTCAGCGCGGGCTTGCCCTTCTCGGTGCCGCCGTTGAGGGTGTAGCCGTTCAGGTCAAGTGTGACGTAGGACGTGGAGATTGTGACGTTCTCCTTCGTATCGGCCAGCAGCTTCACCGTTGCCTTACGCCCCGCAGCGTTAATTGCCTCCTGCAGGCTGGCATAGCCCTTGCCGTTGACCTCGGCGACATCCTCAGTCGCAGGTTTTTGGGCCTCAGTCCCCTGCTGCGAATCATCGCCAGTCTGAGCAGTCGGTCCCTGCTCGGTAGTCGTCTGCCCGTTGGCGGTGCCCTCGCTGGCGCCCTTACCAACCGAATCAGCGTCGGTTACCTTTTCGGAGTCACCCCCCCCCCGGCCCATTTTCCTTGACTTGGGATTGCTCTGTAGGCGTTTCGCCAGCGCCCACGGCATCGGCCAAAGCCGCCGTTGGCATCATCGAAACAACCATCGCGGTCGAAACCAGCACCGTGAGTGCTTTGCGACCCAACGCAGACCTACGCATCCCGTCACCTTCCTTCCCGTCGTTATTGACGTCCGACATCGAGCCTCGAATGCCGGAGCAGTGCCAACATCCTAAGCGGCTATGAGGGCAATCCACACCGATGTGCTCGACATCGAGAGAAATCCCCTATAGTTAGAATCAATTTTAGGCTCTCTGCGCCAGGATGGTCAATTAACCAAGCCGCTAACGGTAGTTCTATTGCTTGCATTTTACGGGATATGTCTGCTTTGCGGACTCTTTGTGAGTTGGCACTGGGCATTAGCCGACTATTCCACCGAGGGTAGCTAATTTGGGACGGGGCTATTGTAGCTACCACGACTGTTGATCGGCTTACCCGGCACACTATCGGCCGGGGCAGCTAAAATAGCCCTGTCCCAAATTAGCTACCCCACTCGCAACTTATATTGACGTCGCCGTTGTCGTCGTCTCGTTCGTCTGGGTCGTTTCGGCGCCGTCGTCTTGTTCGTCCTCGTCCTTTTGCGCATCGGCAATGGTGGAGGCCGCCGCAACGATACCGCGCTGGGGCGCGACGCCCGTCTGGGTCTGAACGCCCTCGACAACTTCTGTGCCTGCATGCGCGAGCTCGGGCGACTTAAACATTGCGTCCAGATTGGCCCCGCCGCCGGCGTAACCAAGCGCCGCGAGCGCGATGACAATCACCGCAACAACGACCGCGATCGGAACATAGCGATGCCAGCCTGCGGGATTGAGGCCGCTACGGCGAGCAGCGCCACGGCTAATGTAGCCGAGCGTTCCATCGTGCTTGAGCTTTGACCCCACCACACGCTTACGGCCCCACAGCGACGATTCGGCCTGCATGGCCAAGCGAGCGCTTGCCGAAGGATAGCCATATTTTGTGCGCTTGAACGAGCCATCGAACCCCGAGGCACTTTTGCCCCACGTCCGCGAAGTCGTACGTCGGCTGACCGGCGCCGCGGGCTTTCGAGCCCGATTTGTTTTTGAAGTCTCCGCCATACGCCCCCGCACGCCGTAACAGAATCGAAACAATACTGCTTTGGACTGTAGCACACGTACCGCATGCGGTCACGGGCACCTCGCTTAACGGTCGTCGTCCTTCAGCAGGCGCCACAGGGTCGTACGGCTTATGCCTAGCACTTCGGCAGCACGGGTCCTGTTGCCGTGAAGGTGGCCTACGACCAACCGCGCGATATCGCGCTCGGTATCGACCAGAGGCCGCAAGATATATAAATCGCTTTCGAGCGTCGGGGCACCAAAGGTCGCGGTCTTGATAACGTCCTCTTGGGCAAGTACCTCTTCTGCCACCGCCCGCTCGGCCGTGCCCGTCCCCACTAATATATAAAGTCGTTCCGAAACCTCGCGCAGCTGCAGATAGTTACGGGGCCATCGATAGGCATCGAGTGTCTTTGCCGCCGCGGACGACAAGGCAGGTGTTGCCGTCTCAAACATATCTGCCAGATACTCCAGATAGCGCGCAACCTTTTCCGACGCGCCGCCCTGCTCGGCAATCGCCGGTGCCACACTTACCGCGCAAGCCAAGCGCTCAGTTACAAAGGCAGCCTGATCGCTTTCGCCGCCGCCCGGCATATCGTTTGCCGTCAACACCACATGGCAACGAGTTGCGAGCGCCGTGTCGATCATTGCGGACACGAGCTCGCGCAGGCGTTGGGGGCCAACGGCATGCCAGCCGCCCATGCAAAGTGTCAGCCCCGTTTGGAATAGCGGCGATTCGGAACTTTTGAGCAGATGGCGCCAACCGCGATCCGTAAGCTCATCGAGCGCAACGGACACAAAGGGCTGATCGGCATAGGGTCCATCCAGGTACAAACGTTTTGCAATCTGATCCTGCCCCGCACCCAGCTCGCCCTCGAGCATAAGGGGTACCCCGCGCGCGTAGCTCTCCTGCACGGGGGCGGCGACCGCCGCTGCGTCTTCGATGATGCCGTACGCGCTCGACTCGTAACGAGCCTCGACTTCGTCGGCATTGAGCCACTCGATGCCCGCATGCGCGGCGGCGGCGCGCACCTCACGCGCCACGACCACCCAAAGCGCCCCGTGCTCCTGGGCCGTCGGGCGCACCGTCAAGCTCAACCGCATGCCCTCGTATCCCATCACCAGACGCGCCCCATCGCCCACGCGAGCGAGACGCTCGGAAACAAAAGCGGCGACATCCTGCTCGAGCACAGCGTCACTCATGGTCGAGATCACAACGCCACCGCGCTCATCGATTGCCAGCGCCGATGCTCCGGCTGCGGACAATGCCTCGATCAGAATCTGCAGCTTGACATCGCTGTCCATGGTTCGCCCCGTCTCCAGCCACGACCCTTATCTGTGGCTTGGCATCTCAAGTGTTTCAAAATTGAACGATAATGTTCACCAAACACTATAGGGCCTGCGGCGCCTTCTTGCGAATATATGAATTGCCCCGCATCGCCATCCTGGCGGGGCGATAAGAGCTCTTCGGGACCTATCAACCTGCGGACAAGCCATACCCGCAAGAGCTCCTATCGCTCCACCGTGAGAATGCGCTCACCAGCAACCAGCACGCAAATAAGCTACTTCTCTACCAGATTCCCAGCACTTGCTGCATTCCCAAACTCATGCACGCAATGCCAATCCAGCAGCAAAAGCCCAATGCGATGGGTTTGCCACCCTTTTTGACCAGCTCGACAATATCGGTATTAAAGCCAATAGCCGCCATGGCCATCACAATAAAGAACTTCGACAGCTCCTTGATGGGCGCCGTAACGGACGCGGGAAGCTGAAGCACCGTGGTGACCACGCTCGCCAGCACAAAGAACAGCACAAACATGGGAAACGCGCGTTTAAGCGAGAACGTGCTTTTGGCGTCGCCGCCGGCCTTGCGCGCCAGATGCATCTGCCAGCATGCGAGAACCAACGTAATGGGAATGATGGCCAGCGTCCTGGTGAGCTTGACCACTGTGGCGCTCTCGAGCACATTTGCGCCGGGATGCATACTGTCCCAGGCGCTCGCCGCAGCCGTTACCGACGAGGTGTCGTTGATGGCGGTGCCGGCAAACAGGCCAAAGCCCTCGTTGGTCAGGCCGAGCATGCCGCCGAGCGTCGGAAACACGAGCGCCGCGATAACGTTAAACAGGAAGATGACCGAAATAGCCTGGGCAATCTCGCGATCGTCGGCATCGATGACGGGCGCGGTCGCGGCGATGGCAGAACCGCCGCAAATCGACGAACCCACACCCACAAGCGTCGCGATCTTGCCCGGCACGTTCATGACACGGCAGAGCACAAAGGCGATGACAAGCGAGGTCGAGATCGTCGCCACGATGATCGGCAGCGACTGGGCACCCTTGGACAGAATCTGGGAGAGGTTCATGCCAAAGCCGAGCAGGATAACCGCGTACTGCAAGACTTTTTTGGACGTATAGGTAACACCGGCAGCGAGCTGTTCGCGACGATTCTTGGGAAAGACAAGCGCCAGGACCATGCCAAAGAGGATGGCAAATACCGGCCCACCGACCACCTCAATTTGTTTGCCGAGCAACGTCGCGGGAATGGCGATGATCAGGCAGAACAAGACGCCTTTCCAGCGGTCGCGTACGATGTTTGCCAGTTGCATATGGGATTCCTTCTTTCTATTTCACGTTTGCGACGGCTTATGATACGGCAACATTGAGCGCAGCCTTGCGCAAACACAGACTAAGATGCCGCAATAGTTCTCAGGCAACAGCCGAATTACCCACCGCGGAGAGCTGATTCGCGGCATAATTAACAACTGACATATGAGTTTGATAGAACAGTTGCGAGGCGCTATGGAAGAATCGATGCACGTCGGCGAGCAGGAAACGAGCCTACAGGACCAGTCCTATCACACCATTCGACGCAAAATCGTCTACCTGGACTACAAGCCGGGCGAAAAGCTGGGCGTCAAGCAGCTTTGCGACGACCTAGATATGGGTCGCACGCCCGTGCGCGAGGCTTTGGTTCGCTTGGCGCAGGAAGGCCTGGTGCGCACCGTGCCCCAGAGCGGCACCTACGTCTCACCCATCAACCTCACCCTTGCCGAGAGTGCCTGTTACATCCGCGAGCATCTGGAAAAGCAGGTGATTGTGGAGTGCTGTGCGCGCGCCACGTCGGCCGGCATCGAGCAGCTCGACCGCGCCATCGTGCTGCAGGAAAAGGCCATGGCCGAGGAGGATCGCATCGGCTTCTTTTTGAGCGATAACCTCATGCATCACATGATTTTTAGCATCGCATGTCGCAGCACCGTGTGGTCGTGGCTCGAAGAGACCAATGCCGACCTGGAGCGCTTCCGCTGGCTGCGCGCTGCCACGCAGGTTCTCGACAATCAGGACATCGTGAACGAGCACAAGCAGATTCGCCGCGCTATCGCCGGTCGCGACCCCATCGAAGCGAGCTTTTTGGTCAGCAAGCACCTGCATATGATGTTCCGCAACCAGACCGAGGTTCTGGACCAGTTCCCCGAGTACTTCGAGACCAGCAAGCTCCGCTAACCTGCCAAAAAGGGACAGGTTCATTTTGGCAGGTTTTATCCGGGCAAATGAAACAAGGCCCGGCTCCACTGCAACGGAGCCGGGCCTTAGTCGTTAGGATGACGGAACTCGATTACTCGACAGTAACACTTTTCGCCAGGTTACGAGGTTGGTCAACATCGCAGCCGCGCAGGATGGCGACCTCGCGGGCGAGCAGCTGCAGCGGGACACTCGCCGTGATGGGGCTGAACACGTCGCGGACTGCCGGCACGCGAATGATGCAGTCGGCGATCTTGTTGATCTCCTCGTCGCCCTCGGTGGCAACAACGATAACCTTGGCGCCGCGCGCCTTGCACTCCATGAGGTTCGACACGGTCTTGTCGTAGGTGGCACTCTTGGTGGCCACGGCGATGACAGGGAAGCCCGGATCGATCAGCGCGATGGGGCCGTGCTTCATCTCACCGGCGGCGTAGGCCTCGGCGTGCAGGTAGCTGACCTCCTTGAGCTTGAGCGCGCCCTCGTAGGAAATAGCGGCACCCATGCCACGGCCCACGAACAGCGCCGACTGCGCGTCCTTGCACAGCAGGGCGGCCTCATGAACGGCCTCGGTTTGGGTATCCAAAATCCACTGGATCTGCTCGGCCGTATCGGAAAGCTCGCGGAACAGCATGCGCGCCTGCTTGGTGGTCAGGCGGTACTTGACCTGCGCCAGCAGCAGAGCCAGCAGCGTCAGGCTCACAACCTGGCCGATGAAGCTCTTGGTCGAGGCGACCGCGATCTCCTTGTTGGCCTTGGTGTAGATGACGCCGTCGCTCTCACGCGCCACGGGGCTGCCCACCACGTTGGTGATGCCGAAGACCTTGGCACCCTTGATGCGCGCGTCGCGAATGGCGGCAAGGGTATCGGCCGTCTCGCCCGACTGGGACACGGCAACGACGAGCGTCGTCGGCGTGATGATGGGATTGCGGTAACGGAACTCGCTGGCCGCCTCAACCTCGGTGGGGATGCGAGCCCAGCCCTCGATGAGATTCTTAGCAATGAGGCCAGCGTGATAGCTGGTGCCGCAAGCGATCACGTAGACGCGGTCGATGTCGTTGAGCTCCTCGAGCGAAAGGCCCAGCTCGTCGATGTCGAGCTCGCCGGCCGGCGTCATACGACCGACCAGCGTGTCGCGCACGACGCGCGGCTGCTCGTGGATTTCCTTGAGCATAAAGTCGGGATAACCGCCCTTTTCTGCCATGTCCAGGTCCCAGTCGATGTGGGTGACCTTGGGCTCGATAACGTTGCCGGCCTCGTCGGTGTACTCGACGCCTGCGGGCGTAAGCTTGGCAAACTGACCGTCCTCAAGCACCACGACATCGCGGGTGGCGTCGATGAGCGCGATGACATCGGAGGCGACATAGGCGCCGGTCTCGCCCGCGCCGACCACGATCGGGGAATCCTTGCGGGCCACGGCGATCACGCCGGGCTCGTCAGCGCACACGACGGCCAGACCATAGGCACCGACCACGTGGGTGCAAGCCTCGCGCACGGAGGCCATCAGGTCGTGCGTCTCGGCATAAGCCTCTTCGATCAGATGCGCGAAGACCTCGGTATCGGTCTCGCTCTTAAAGTGATGGCCGCGACCCTCCAGCTCTTCGCGCAGCTCGGCGAAGTTCTCGATGATACCGTTGTGGACGATGGCGATACGACCGTCGCAGCTGGTGTGGGGGTGAGCGTTAACGACGGAAGGCTTACCGTGGGTGGCCCAACGGGTGTGGCCGATACCGCAGGTAGCGTCGCTGTCGATGTTGGAAAGCTCGCTCTCCAGGCCCGCGACCTTGCCCACGCGGCGGATGACGTCGAGGTGCGCCGCGGCGCCCTCGCCCACCTCGAGCGCGACGCCCGAGGAGTCATAGCCGCGATACTCCATACGCTTGAGGCCCGTGACCAGGATGTTCTTTGCAATATCAGAGCCGGTGTAGCCGACAATTCCGCACATAGGATAAATCCCTTCGTTCGCGTGACTGCAAAACGCCCACGCACGACGGGCGCTGAGACGTATAACGTCCGAGTATTGTACTCACGCAAACGCAAGCTGATATACCAGAACTGGTACCTCAACTTAGATACCACCCGATGCACACACGTTCAGCCGGTCCAAACCACCACAAAGGTACCTGTCTCCTTCGTGATGGTCGCGCTGGCAACGGCGTTTCCCCAGATAAACCTGCCAAAATAAACCTGTCCCTTTTTGGTAGGTTTGGGATGCTACAATCTGGCTTGTACTTGAAACGCATCAAAGGGGCCGCTATGGCAAAGGTAAAAATCAGCGACGTCGCGCGCGAGGCCGGGGTTTCGTTGGGCACGGTCTCCAACGCGCTCAACCACCCCGAAAAGCTGCGCCCCGAGACCCTCAAGCTCATTAACGAGACCATCAATCGCCTTGGCTACCTGCCCAATCAAAGCGCCCGTCAGCTCGCGGGCGGCGCCACCAAGTCCTTTGGCCTGGTGCTCCCCCGTCTCGACCACGGCTTTTCACTCCAAATCGCCAGCGGCGCCCACAACGAGGCCCGCAAGCACGGTTACGACCTGCTCATCGCCAACGCCGATAACGACGATATTCTCCAGGACCATTACCTGCGCTACTTTATGGGCACCCAGATGTCCGGCGTCATGGTTCAGCCCATGGCATCCCCCGACTGGCACCCCGCCCTGACCAAGATGCCCGTGCCGATCGTCCATCTGGACATCCATTGCTCCGAGCCCGGCTACTACGTGGCCGCCGACAACGAGGCACAAGGCCGCATCATCGCCGAGCTCGCCATCGCCCGCGGCGCGCACCATATTGTCGTCGTCGGCCGAGCAGCATTTATGCAACTCACCCTGCGCGTCCTTGGCATTCATAAGGCGCTCGCCCTACATCCCGATATCAAGATCGAAGTCATCGACGCCGGCGAATGGAATACCGCCGCCGACGGCTACGGCATCGGCACCCAAATCGCCGCGCGCCCCACCGACGAACGCCCCGATTTTGTCGTCGGCCTGACCGACGTGCTGGCCTCGGGCGTCATCTCGGCGCTGGTCGACAAAGGCATCGCCGTCCCCGGGCAAGTACGCGTAGCAGGTTGCGATGGCAACCCGCTCGCTTGGAGCGGATCGGTCCCGCTCACTACGGTAGCGCCCCCGGGCTACGAGATTGGCCGCAAGGGCGTTCAATTGCTCATGGAGCAAATCGAGAACAAGGCCCCAGCAAAGACCAAGCATATCCGCGTCGGCTCTACAGCGCGCACCGTCACCGCAGTCACCGCCGCCGAGGACATCAACCGCCAAGAACTGGTACGTCCGTTCCTGCTGGAACGCGCCAGCACCCAGGCAAGCAGCCAGACCGACGCCACGGCCATCAACCTCGGTGCGTATCTATAGCACGCCCGCAAGTATGCTAAGTCGCCGCTCAAGCAAAAGAGGCCCGACCATTGCCGGACCCCTTTTGTTTAAGCGCAAACGTAAGCAATTGCTCGTTTCAACGCCGCAATTGTCTAGCGCACGGCCTTGACCGCCGCCGCCAGATCGAACAACGTATCGAGCACGGCCTCGCTGCCATCCACCACGTCCTGCGGCAGCGGCACGATATCGGGGACGGCAAAGACGTGGCAGCCAGCCGTAATGCCCGAGACGCAGCCGTTGCGCGAATCCTCGACCACGGCACATTCCTCGGGAGTAAAGCCCGCGCGCTCGCAGGCGAGCAGATACATCTCGGGGTCGGGCTTGCCATGCACGACGTCCTCGCCACACGTTACCGTTTCAAACTTGTCAAAAAGACCGAATGCTTTAAGGTTGCGCTCGGCCGTAACATGGCGCGATGACGTTGCAAGGCCTACGTGATAGCCCGCAGCCAACAGCTCGTCTATGCACTCGGCAGCGCCGGCCTTAAGCTCCAGATCGGTCTTGACCATCTCGTCGCGAATCTCCTTGTGGCGGACATAGATCGCCTCGGCGGTCTCGTGGCTGCCGTAATGCTTATCGAGGATGTTCATGACATCGGGTAGCGTGCGACCGATAAACTGATGGATCAGCGCTTCATCAATCGCGAGCCCCAGCTCAGCGGCGCCTGCCTTCCAGGCCCTAATCCCCAAACGCTCGGTATCGACCAGCGTTCCATCCATGTCAAAAATAACAGCCTTGATCATATCGGTCCCCCATCGACTCTCGCTGTCGCATTGCCGCAACTCTACCGCATTTGACAACTTGTATATAACGTATATACCATATTGCACTTTCGTTACACAGATAGAAGTCTTATGGCAAGTAACGCATTAGGATTATAGTTTTCAATCGAGTACTCAACGATAAGGATCGTTTCATGATTTTAGACACCACGGCACCCGCAGAGGAGCTTCAAGACAAGCTATCGGCGCTCGAACAGCTGCTTTTGGCATACGGGCGCGTGGCTATCGGGTTTTCCGGTGGCGTCGACAGCAGCTTTTTGGCCGCCGTATGCGCCCGCATCATGCCTACCAATACCCTCCTCGTCCATCTCACCACGCCGCTCATCGGCACGCCCGAGCAGGCTTCGTTTGAGCGGTCCGTTGATGGACAAGCCAATGAAGGACCGCATTTTAAACTCCCCGTGCTCAATCTTTCGGTGGATCAGCTGCAGCTCCCCCAGGTAGCCTGCAACGATGCCAATCGCTGCTACCACTGCAAGCACGCCGGCTTTACCGCCATCGTCAACCACGCCAAGTCGCTCGGCTTTCCCACCGTCATCGATGGCAGCAATGCAAGCGATCGCGGTGACTACCGCCCCGGCATGCGTGCGGCAAAAGAGCTCGGCGTACGCTCCCCTCTCATGGAGGTCGGCTTTACCAAGGACGAAGAGCGCGAGCTGCTGCGCGCATGGGGCTATCCCGTTTGGAACCTGCCGGCGGGAGCATGTCTTGCCACCCGCGTCCCCACGGGCGAGGAGCTTACGCGCGAGAAGGTCTCCCTGATTCGCGCCTGCGAGGATTACCTGCACGATCTTGATCTGGCACAGGTACGCGGGCGCTTGGTCGGCGGCTGCATGCATATCGAGGCCGCACCCGCAGATGTTGCCAAGATTGCCACCCTCGGCGGTGCCGCCGTCGACGACAAGGGCAAGACCCCGCTGCCCGCCGTTATCGAGTCCGCGCTGCGCGAGCTGGGCTGCGACCATATCTCCCCCGAGGTCACCCCCTACATCCACGGCAACATGAATCAGTAACCTGCCAAAAAGGGACAGGTTTATTTTGGCAGGTTTTATCTGGGGAAATATCGCGAGGCAGTCGCCCCTCTAGCGCCCATCTAACTTCGAGAGACACTAGAGGGGCGGTCCGGCTGCATCTACTTCTTCCGATATCGGCGATTGTGGCTCGTCGATGAACCCATTACCTCAATGAGTCCTTTATCTGCCATTTTTGGCAGATGGTAACGGACAGACGAAATTCTGACCCCCGATGCAACCGCTATTTCTCGCGCCGTCATATCCACTTCGGCGCTGAGAGCCTCCAGGATCCTATCCGCCGTCGAAGCTGACGATTCTCTGTTCATATCGATAATTTCATACGTGTCTTTGCCGCATTTTGACAGGACATGTTTATCCACAAGGTCCCCGCAGATCAGGCGAATGTCATCCGAATCCCACTTCAGGGCCTCTCGTATTTTTTGAACATCGCATACGCACCCATGCTCCCGCATAAACATGAGCAGTGTTTCCTCGCGATCCGTCAGCTCGGTGCCCACATGGCTCTGAATCCACGTGCGGTTTTCAGCAAGCTCCGCCCCGTGCCGGGAAAGCAGCACCGTAAACGAATCGGCCTTAACGATAAATTTCGGCCTGCCAAGCGAACGAGACTCCATCTCGCGAATCATAGCCGGGATACCAGATCCCTGGCTTTCCGCAACGGCCCCCTCGGCATGCTCTAACGGCGTCGCCCCCATTAGGCTCATGAGCTTTGAGTTTCGGCAGCGCGATTCCCCGTCTGCAAGATTGTCCACCGTCTTTCCGCCCCAAAGCCCGCCAGGGTTTTTGATCTCTATTCTGTCTGGATAGATATCGACACTCACGGCCTGCCCCACAAACATGGGCGAATATTCTCGATGGATGCAGGCATTTGCCAAGGCCTCGCGCAAAACCTCCTGGGGAACTTCCCAATCATCCCTTCTGCCAGCGCCTTGCACTATCGCCGCTTTGCGCAAGTTTCGTCCAATCGCGGCAAGGGCATCTTCGATGCAAGCCGGAATCGGGCCATCGCACAACTGGCGGTCAATAAACCGGGGTTGCCCGGGTGCAGATTTTTCCACATCGGAATGAACGGCGACATCGATCATCAGTTTGGGATAGAACTGCTGGGGGTAAATTCCCGCCGACAGAAGCCCCGCGAGCTTCACGGCACCATCCTTTGTAGTGATATTGAGTCTGACCAGCTGCTTTTCCAGCGTATCGGCCCCGCGCAAAACGCGCGGGGTCTGCAGCCGGCGATTTGCGATAATAGACCGCACGACATCTGGATCCAAATCCTCGACCGTTGCCTCCGAAACCACCGTGTCGTCTGCATCGCTCGGAAGCAACGCACTCTGCAGCTCATATAGCTCAGCGGGTGACATCTTGATATCTTTATCATCCACGCGCTTGTAGCTACCGTTCTGCACGCCGCGCGCGCCGATATAGCAAGGCTTCGCTTTAAGCTCAAGTTCAAAGATGCGCACCAGAAGCACCTGGAGCCCGTCGACCTCGCCTCGATCAAGCTCGTACCGCGGCGCATGGGTCACCACTGCCGCTGAGCCTCCGTCTCCGATACCCGAAACAAACTGATCGCGCACCCTATCGATAGCAAAGTTAGCCGAAGGAACAAATCCTTCGGCTTCGTTCAGGCCCAAAATAATGAGCCCACCCGCAGTGTTCGCAAAAGCGCTCACTGTCTCCCATACGTCTGCGCTCAATTTATTCGTGCAGGCTTTAACTTCTACCGATGCGTCATCAGTCCCTCGCCTGCGAAGGCGCTCAACGATAAGGCCAAGGGGTTCATCCAGCAGCATTGACATTCCGTCTCTCTAAAACGATAGATTTATCTCTCTAAAGTATAGTATATCTCTCTAACTTTAGAGAGATAAGCACCTTATTTTAGAGAGACATTTAGAGAGATGTATCGAATTCACTGTTAGATTGCCCAATGTTATCTCTTTAACTGACTTTCTCTTTATAGAGACATTTAGAGAGACGAGCGCGACCTCTCTAATCATGGGTTCTTCTTTTTAAAGTGCACACATCCTAACCGTGCCCTAAGTTGCGGTGAAATAGCTCACGATTAACCTACCAAAAAGGGACAGGCTTATTTTGGCAGGTTTTATCTGGAGAAACGCCGACTGATTCCATGTACACAACCGCCGCAGCTCCATATGAGGCAAATGAATCAGTAACGTCTATCCCAAATCTTGAGTATTTGTTCGACAGAACGGCCCCTGCCGGCTCCTGCTAGACTGGTAGATTCCCAACCGTCCATCCAGGAGCCTCAATGTCGCGCAAGTCCACCTACAAGCAAGTACTTTCCATCGGCACCGCCGTGGTGCTGGGGTTTGCGCTGTTTACGGGATCGCTCGACGGAGCGCCCAAGCTGCTGTCGCCGCAAAGCGATGAGCAGGCGGCGGCTCTGGCCGAAAAACAAAACGAGAGTCCCAGCCGCACCGACGACGAGGCGGGCCTGGTCGCTCGGCTCGAATCGGGAACGGCGAGCTCCCCGGACCCTCAAAACGGCCAGGACCCTGGCGATGGCTCCGATTCCGCCGCGACCGACACCGATGACGACGTTTCCGCGGACAGTGCCGCCACCCCCATCGACGAGGTCGAAAATCCCGACCTCAACCGCGCCCGCGGTGTTTATCTCAGCAGCATTCCCGACTACGCCGGCAACCCCTACGTTGCCCTTCGCACCGACAGCACGCACCCGCTCGGCACACCATCATTCACGCTCGATGAATACGAGCGCGCTACAGAAGAGGGCTGCTTTAAGAAATTCTCCAAGCTCGACAGCCTGGGCCGCACTCGCAAGGCGCTCGCCTGTGTAGGCCCCGAGTCGCTCGGTCAAGGCGAGCGCGGCGATATCTCGCGTATCCATCCTGCCGGTTGGCACCAGCAGCGCTACGACTTTATTCCGGGCCAGAGCCTCTACAACCGCTGCCACCTTATCGCCTGGTCGCTCTGCGGCGAAAACGCCAACCGCAAAAATCTCCTCACCGGCACGCGCTATCTCAACGAAACGGGCATGCTGCCGTTTGAGGAGCAGATTCTCGGCTACATCCGCGACACGGGCAACCATGTGCTCTACCGCGTCACGCCCATGTATAACGAAGAGGAACTTGTCTGCCGCGGTGTGCGCCTTGAGGCGCAATCGGTCGAGGACCACGGCAAGACCCTCTGCTTCCGTGTATATTGCTACAACCTGCAGCCGCACGTGCAGATCGACTACGCCACCGGCCGCAACCAGGCCGCCGGAGAGTAGGTTCAACCGGGGCCACACCCGCATCGTTTGTCACCGACGCACACGGAAGGCTGATTCTTGCCTCCTACGGCGCATTTCTGTGACATGGGGTCATCTCTCCAAGATACCCGTATTGTCGATGAAGAGTAGACGGCAAACGCCAGACAGGCAGCCAAAGCAGCAGAAGCCCTACATTAAATACGTGATTTATTCTTTGCAATCACAATCTCGATAAGTTAATCGAAGCAAAACAACGTAAAATGAAGGTAATTTTGCTTCAAAGTAATCAGGAGAAACTGTGACCAATCGCGTCAACAATTCACATATTAAAAAGGATTGTCCCACCCCCATCTATATGCAGGTGGTCGACTATCTGCGCGAGAACATCGCCTCAGGAGCTTGGGAGCAAGCATCCAAAATCCCGTCGGAAGTCGAGCTCATGAGTACGCTCGGCGTCAGCCGCGGCAGCATCAAAAAGGCCATTTCCAAGCTTGTTGATGAGGGCCTGCTTGAGCAAATTCAGGGAAAGGGAACTTACGTTAAGTCAAAAGACATCTCTTTCCCCCTTACAGAGGGTCTTATCTCTTTCTCCGAATCTCTAATCGAGCAAGGCCTTTCTTTCGAAACAAACATTCTCGATTGTGAAATTCGTAAGTCGGACGAAGATATTTCCAGACATCTCGGTATTGTCGAAGGTTCTGACTACCTTCATCTCGAGCGAGTGCGCAGCGTTGAGGGTGAACCTGTGATGTTCATCGAAAACAACATCAATATGGCGCTTGTCCCAGGTATTGAAACAGCCGACTTTGTTAACGAAGGTCTCTTTGCAATAATCGAGCGGCTCTCAGGCCACCAGATCGAATACTCAAAGACCTCCTTTGTGGCAAAGCTCGCGGACACCCAACGCGCGGATGCGCTCGGTCTCTCTACGCAGTCCCCGCTTCTTCAGCAGCTTCAAACAGTCTACTTGGACAATGACTCTGCAATTGAATATGCGCGCGTATGGCTTAAATCCAGCAGGTTCCAGCTTGGCACCGTTTTTCAGCGTCGCCATTAAAGCTCTTGAGAGCGGCGGCATTACGCCAAATATAATCCCAAAACGCAAAAAGGCGAACCCGTGGGTTCGCCTTTTTGTAGACGGTTTTAGTCCAGCGCGTCAAACAGCTCCGTAAGCAACGCTGCCCTGTCATCCGTAATCGCCAGGGCACTCGAAATGCCGGTGCCTTGCGCGCCAAGTCCAATCAAGCGACGAACATCGCCTCCACACCTGATTCCCGCTCCCTCCATGATAACGATGTCGGGATTGATGGACCGTACGGCAGCGATGGTCTCTGCGATGTAATCATCGCCGCTTGTATGGCCGGTTCCCACAAGGCTGCTCGGCTCGCAAAGAATCACGTCCGGATCCATCGCCGCAACCGCTTTGGACTCAATCACGCTATCGGCTGCAACAATGGTTAGAATCTCAAGCTCACGAGCGCGATCGATCGTTGCCGCCAACTTATCAACGGTCAGGGGGTGTGCCGTGTGATTTAGAAAGACAGCTTGAACTCCCGCGCTCTTAAGCGACTCAAGAGGTGTCAGTCCCATTCCTTTTCCGTCACCGATAAGATCGGCATGCTGCGCTGTGGGAATTGCAAATTTCAAATCCTTCGCAATTGCGCAGAGCTCGGGAACGGGAGCAGTCCAAAAAATCGAATGATCTCGATCTTTTGCGATTTCATCCGTAAGATGAGCCGCTGCAATTGAATCGTCCGCAAGCAAATAGGTCTTAGGACTGACCGTGAAAAGTGGCAGTTTTAAATCGGAACGTTTCATGAGAACACGTCCTTTCCGACTAATACATGGCCTGCCATACCGAGCGATTTAGCCGTTGAAGCTAATCTCGATGCCGGTTTCCAGCTTGGGAAGCACGCTTGGTGTCACGAGAACCGTTCCAGGAAGCAGCTCTCGCTCGTCATCGAACGCAATGGTTAGATGACCGAGCCCTCCCATGTTCTCGTTCGCAGCTTCACCAAACTCCTTAATCGTGTAGACCTGATCGCCGATGGAAATGGTGCCGCCCTCAGCAAGCACGTTATCCTCCGTGGGAGTTCCATCGTGAACGACGCAGATGTCGCGCAACTCTGCAGGAGCGGTCGGGCCAAACAGGACCACCATCTTCTCGTTGAGAAGTTCCTCAACAAACGAGCCGATCTCAGTGACCTTAACCCTGTACATTTGATTTCTCCTATCTTTGTTACGCCGCAGGCGCAGTCATTGACCTGTCGATAACACGAATAGCCTGGGCAAAAGCATCGTGATAGCTTTCGTTGGCCAGATGGTCTAGGGCGGTCTCGATATTCAGCCCCAGCATCTCGCTCATCTCCGAAAACTCTGGTTTGAGGGAAAGCCCTTTGAGCTCATAGCAACCGTTAATCACGCCATCATGATCAGTCAGAATCATCACAAACGCCTTTCGGCTAAAACTCACCTTGCACATACCCGTGCCCAAGTATCCCTCATGATCGCGAGCGCGCTCATGGATAAGAATGCGCACCCTCTTCCAGTAGCGATACTGGGTGAATGTTCCTGCAAGCCATACGAGAATAAAGAAGGCTATTGTAATGAGCGCGTTGAGCATAGTGGGCCTTTCCCTCTTAAAGCTTCAGTTTACAGGCCAAAGGACAGTACGTAGGCAAGAATAATCTGAATCGGGGTGGTAATCAGCTTGCCAAACAGGAATGCAGGGTAACCGATTTCGATCGTCTCGGGCTTTGCCTCCATGAGAGTCATGCCAACGGGAGCAAAGTCGGAACCAACCTGGCAGTTGACGGCAAAGAAGCCGGGAAGGGCAAAGTTGGCGGGAATCGTGCCGTTGGCGATTTGGTTGCCAACAAGGACAGAAAGCACAGAAGCGATGATTGCGCCCGGGCAGATCAAAGGCGAAAGGAACGGGATTGAGCAGAACATGCCAATTGCCAGCATACCGGGCAGCGAGCCCGCAAGCGGAGTGAGAACGCCGGCGAGAACGTTCGCGAAACCCGTGTAGTTAATAATGCCGATCAACACCGAGACAAACGCCATAAAGGGGATGATGTTGCGGATAACATCGTTCACGGTATCGCGCGCAGCCTGGTAGATGATGCTGATAACGCGGCCGACACCGGTGCCGATCTTGGAGACAACGTCCATGAAGCCGTTAGACTCCTTGGATGCGAGCTCGGCACGTCCCTCAGCGATCTTGGCGTGGACGTTTTCCTTCGTCGTCTCCTCGTGTGCCTTCTCGGCCTTTACCGGCTCAGCGGGAACATCGGCCGCATCGGCAAGGACGATGCAATCGGGATTGACGTCAGATGCAAAGAGATCCTCGGTGATGAACTGGGCCAGAGGACCAGACGGAGAACCGGGCTTGATGTTCAGCGTCTTAAGGCCCATCTTGGGATAGGTGCCGCAGCGAGCCACGCCGGCGCAGTCGATGACAACGGCGCATGCCTGATCGGTCTCGATCGGGTCCTTAAACTGGTCGTGCGCCTCGGCGCCGGTAAGCTCCGCAATGCGAAGGGCGACCGGGCTGATGCCACCCAGGGTCACGCTCAGAACATAAGGCTTCTCGGCCGTGGGGGTAATGATGAGGGGACCGCCCCAACCGTTGCCGCCGTGGGACGCCTTTACGCTTTTGAATTCACTCATGATTTAGACTCTCCTTTTGCGCTGAACTACTAGGCGGCAAGCTTAGCTTCGTTGCGCTTCTTCATGATGAGGTACAGCTTCTCGGTGACAATGCCCTTGATCAGGCAGACGATTAGACCAACAATGAGGAAGCGGATAGCAAGCTCGGAGGAGTTCTTTCCCAGTGCCTCGTAGCCGGCCGAGATGCCAAGCCAAACAAAGAGCTCGGAAGAGTTAGCGTGCGGGAAAAGGCCAACGATGGGGTGCATCATGGACACGACCGCATCGTAGAATGCGGGCTTGTAGTCCTCCTCGACAAACACACCAAAGGTGTATGCCATCGGATTGCAGAGGAAGAAAGTGCAAAGGAACGGGATGAGGGTATAGCGGAGAACTGCATACTTGGTGCACTTCTTCATGAACCCATAGACACGCTCCTCGCCGATCAGCTGGATGACTGCCTTGATCGTAAGGATCAGACAGATCAGCATTGGGATCATGCCCGTAATAAACGAGGCAAACTGATCACCAGCCGCATTAAACAGGCCGGTAAAGCCCTCCGCAAGGAAGATAAGGAAATCGTTTACTGCTCCCATTTTCATTCTCCTTAGTTAATGTTCGCTACTTCTATCGTTCTACCTGAGCGCCCCCTCCTCCTTTTCAATCAGCCATATACGCTCATGGTTGTCTACGGTTGTCTATATCTTACAAAGGGACCGCTCTTCGAGTTACCTTCTCGCATTCCTTTCGGTGAACGGTAGATTTTACAAGACAAACGGCTACGCGCTATTTAGCTCATAGATAATTTGGAGTGCCTCAAATATACGCATATACCTGCTAAAACGCGCGTCGTAGAGCTCATGGGCCCTGTCGTTTTTTTCAATGGAATCGAGTTTTCTGCAGACCCCTGCGGCAACCGCCGTCAAGTCTTGGCCGCAAGAAGCCGAGAGGGCCAGCAGCGCCGTGCCCTGACCGGCGCCGGAGGATTCCATCCGCACCATATCGACCCCCAACACGTTGGAGAGCGTTTGCGCCCAAAAATCGTTCTTGGCCCCTCCTCCAACGAGCCTGATGCTGCGCCACTCTTCCGAATGGTCCACGGACTCCTTGAGCTCCCTTAAGGCATACGCCGTGCCCTCCATCAGAGCCCTTTCGAGCTCGGAACGAGTCGTGTCAAGATCAAGCCCCAGAAAGGCACCGCGTACCGACGGGCAACCGTGCAGGACTTTTTCTCCCGATAGATGGGGGTAGAACATGAGATCCCTCATGTCGTAGAAGGGGTCCTCGACGGCCTTGTCCTCCAAATCGTAGGACTCACTGCTTAGAATCTGCCCGTACCACCATTCCTTGGCACCGCCGCACGATCTGATACTCAGCTGAATTTGGGTCTTAAGGGTATTTCCCCACTTGAACAACACGGGCTTGCCAACAGCCGGAAGGTCAACTCCCTCAGATGAATACATCAGCACGCCGCTTGTTCCAAGTGAGATGGTGGGGACGCCCTCCAAAAGGCATCCCGTGCAGATCGCTGCCGCGGGATTGTCGCCCGTTCCCCTCACGATCATGGCACCTGCGGGAATTCCCGTCTCGCTTGAAGCTCTCTCAACCACGGTCCCAATTACGGCATCAGAAGGCTCGACAACGGGAAGCAACGACTCGGGGATTCCGAAATGCTCGCAGACCTCACCGATCCAAGCTTGCCTCTCGTTATCGTAGAGCCCTGTTGTCGAAGCCCCGCAATAGTCCGTACCAGCACGCCCGCCAAACTTGAGAGCAATCCAATCTGAAACCGAAAGAAACACTTCGCTCTTTGAAAGGCCCTCAGGATTATTCTTAGCTATCCATGCAAGGTTAATCGCCGGAACCCCAGTCGAAAGAAAGCTGGCGACCCTAGGATAGCCCGCAGACAGTGCCCACTGCTTCTCGGTAAAGACGGCGTCAATCGTGCGCTGGTCGTTCCACATTATGGCGGGACACGTTGGCACCCCATCGGCATCGATCAAGACCGTCGTGTGCATCTGCCCGGTAGCGCCAACGCCTTTTATTAGAGACAGGTCAACTTTCTCTCCAAGCAGGGAGCATGCAGAGCAAATGGCGATCCACCATGTCTCGGGATTGATTTCCCGCCAACCGGGATGAGGCTCAGAGCACTCGTAAGCCTCGCTCGCAGTCGCGACAACTTTTCCGCCTTCATCAATGCACGTGAGCTTCACCGATGACGTGCCCACATCGACACCAAGGTAGAGCGCACCCATTATCGCCTCATCCATGTTCGTAATTCCGCGCTACTCAGCGATGCCGTTGATGGCGCGCGTCGTCTTGTAAGCAACGTCCGCAACTGCCTTACGTGTATCAATCAGTACCTTGGCGAGATTATGCTCGTTGTTGTTTGCCTCGTACGCCTTGCCAACCGTCGTGATGTAGGCCTTGCGCAGGTCGCTTGCGATGTTGATCTTGGACATCTTGTGTGGCTGCATAGCGTGGATGGTCTCATAGGGAATGCCCGAGCCGCCATGAAGAACGAGGGGACACGGAGACACCTCGGCAAGCTTCTCAAGCAGCGGCAAATCGATGCGCGGCGTATCCTCAAGGCCGTGAACGTTGCCGATAGACACGGCCAACAGGTCGCAGCCCGTGCGCTCCACAAACTCGCAAACCTGATCGGGGTCGGTCTTAAGATCCGCCTCGGAAACATGATCGTCTTCTTTGCCCTTGATGGCACCGAGCTCAGCCTCAACGGGCACGCCGTAGCAATGGCAGTAGTCAACTGCCTGGCGCGAGAAGCGAATGTTCTCCTCAAAGGGCAACGCGGCACCGTCGATCATAACGGAGGTAAAGCCGGCCTGAACCGCCTGTCGAACATCCTCGAGCGTCTTGCCGTGGTCAAGATGCAGACACGTGGGAACGATATAGTCCTCCGCCGCGCGTTTAACGATAGAGGCGATCATGCCGTAATCGGAAAGCTTAACGTTGGTAGGGGCGATCTGGAGGATGCCCGGCATGCCGGCCCTCTGCAATCCATCCAGGATACCTAAGGTCATCTCCATGTTCGTCGTGTTATATGCGGGAAGGAGCCATCCATTCTTGCGTGCAATCTGGATCAGCTCAGTCGAAGTTACAACTGCCATGATTCCTCCAACCGGGTTACGGCAATTCGAGTTGAGTTTTCGTTCCAGATACTTATATAGACGTCTATGTACCTGTTTATAGACGACTATATACCTTTTTGATTCTTGCGCATAGCATTAAATGTCTCGAATTAGAAAAAGGGCTGCCGAGAAACACTCGACAGCCCATCGTTCAACCTTTTTACCCCAATGTTCCGCTTGCCAGCATGTCGACAACATCATTAAGGTTCAAGACAATCGCCGTGGCTAATCTTTCCATCTCTTCTGTTGGCTCGGAGAGATCAGGAACCATGACGGTGTGAAAACCTCCTGCAAAGCCCGCGCGCACCCCGTTATAGGAATCCTCCAAGACGAGGGATTTTTGCGGCGGCACCCCTAGCTCGTCCGCCGCTTTTAAAAAGACGTCAGGATAGGGCTTGGCATGCTCGACCTCGATACCAGAAACGATCGAATCAAAATATGGAAGTATTCCTCCCCTTATCAGGTTGGCCTTGATCATCTCCCTGCTCGACGAGGAGGCAACCGCCATCGGAATCCCTTCAGTCTTGAGATACTCGAGAAGCCTATCCAATCCAGGTTTTTTCTCTGCGCCATGGGCCAATGCTTCATGGGCTATTTCGTAAAAACGATCAACAAATGCCTTGGGGTCGACTTCGTCACCATACCATTCGCGAATAATGGATACGGCCTCGGCTCCATTGGTTCCGCGCATGGCGTCCGCAAGGCCCTCCATGCACTCAACCCCAAACTCGATTGCGGTCTTAGGCCAGCAAGAAGCCCAGATAGGCTCGGTGTCAAACATAAGCCCATCCATATCGAAGATAACCGCCTCGTACATATTGCCTCCCTGTTCAAGTAGACGTCTATATACGTTTATTCTAGCAAAGGAGGACTTTTTCTACTGCAACGGCACAAAAAGGTGCCCGCCCCACAGATGCTGGGGCGGGCACCTCGCCCGCCAAAAAAGCCGCCACAACGGAACTACCCCATCGCGGCGGTTTTTTATCGTCTAGTTACTTAGCGCGACCCTCCTCATAGCGCTCGACCAGCTTGGCCTGAACGTCATAAGGCACCTGCTCATAGCCTGCGGGCTTCATGGTAAAGTCACCCGTGCCGCGCGTGATAGAGCGCAGGCGCGTCGAATAATCCGTCAGCTCTGCCAGCGGCGCCTGGGCAATGACCACGGTGTCGCCGCGCTCATCGGTCTCCATGCCCGTCACGCGACCGCGCGATGCCGAGATGTCGCCCATCACAGCGCCGGCGTAGCTCTCGGGAATAGTCACCGTGATTTCCTCGATGGGCTCCAGCACCACCGGATCGGCATCGGCGCACGCCTTGCGCAGACCGATGCGAGCCGCCGCGCGGAACGCCATCTCGTTGGAGTCGACGCTGTGATACGAGCCGTCGTACACAGCCACGCGAATGCCCGTGAGCGGGTAGCCGGCAATGATGCCGTCCTTCATGGTCTCCTGGACACCCTTGTCCACGGCGGGGATCAGCGAGCGCGGAATACGGCCGCCTACGACCTCGTCCACAAACTCATAGCCGTCGCTCGTGCCGTCGGGCCCAATAAGCGGCTCCACGCGCAGCCAGCAGTCGCCGTACTGACCGGCACCGCCGGTCTGCTTCTTATGGCGGCCCTGGGCACTTGCCGTACGGCGAATGGTCTCGCGATACGGAATGCGGATCGGCACGCTCTTGGCCACGACCTTGGTGCGATCCTCCAAACGGTTGAGCAGCACCGAAACCTGCGCCTCACCAACGGCGGAGATAATGGTCTGGCCCGTCTCCTCGTCACGATCGATGCTCATGGTCGGATCGGCCTTGCAGGCCTTCTCGATAAACGTGTAGAGCTTCTCTTCGTCCCCGCGATTCTCGGCCTCGATGGCGATGCGGTACTGCGAGTTGGGGAACTTAAACGCCGCAGCCTCGACCTTGCCGGTAATCGAGAGCGTATCGCCCGTCTCGGCCGCCAGCTTGGGTGCCACGATAATGTCGCCGGCATAGGCGTGACCGACCTCGGTCATGTCGCGGCCGCACATCACATACAGGTGAGCCAGACGGTCGCCCTTGCGCGTGCGCGCGTTGACCAGCTCAAGGCCCGGCTCAAGCGTACCCGTCAGCACCTTAATAAAGCTGATGCGACCCTGCTGCGGATCGGCCAGGGTCTTAAACACAAACGCCACCGGACGATCATCGTCGCTTGAAATCTTGAGCGAATCGCCGTCGATAAGCGGCATCTCGCCGTAGTCGGTCGGCGCCGGGAAGTATGTGGCGATGTCGTCCATCAGCGAGTTGACGCCCTGCTCCTTAATGCAATCGCCCGCAAAGACCGGCACAAAGATGCGCTCGGCGATCGCCTTCGACAGCAGGCCTTCAAGCTCCTCCTGCGTCAGCGTCTCCTCGCCTTCCAAGTACTTCATCATCAGTTCATCGTCAGCCTCGGCCACCAGCTCGCACAGATGGTCATGGGCCTCCTCGGCCTGGGCACGATACTCCTCGGGAATCTCCGACTCAACGGCTTCGGTGCCGTTGCAATGGCGCGCCTTCATGCGCACCAGGTCGATGATGCCGTCAAAGTCCTCGCCCTCGCCCCAGGGAAGGGTCACGGCGCCCAGGCGCGTGCCAAAGCGCTCCTGCAGCAGGTCCATCGTGGTCGCAAAGCTGGCCTCGGAGCGCGACAGGCGGTTTACGAACACCGCACGCGCCAGGCGCAGGTCCTCGGCGGCATACCAGAGCTTAACCGTCGTAGGCTGCGGGCCGGCCTCGGCGTCGACCACAAACAGAGCCGTCTCGCAGACGCTCATCGCGGCAAAGGCGTCGCCGATAAAATCGGGGTAGCACGGGGCATCGAGCACATTGATGCGCGCGCCCTTCCAGTCGATCGGCGCGATGGTCGTCGAGATGGAAAACGCACGCTTGACCTCTTCGGGGTCATAGTCGAGCGTGGGCTTGGTGCCGTCGTGGCCGCCCAGGCGGGCAGTCTTGCCGGAAAGGTGGAGCATGGCCTCGGCGAGTGAAGTCTTGCCCACCCCGCCTTGGCCTACGAGCACCACGTTCCTTACATTGCCGGTCTTGGGAGCACCCATGATGACCTCCTTGCAGGGCCGCGCGCAATGCGCGACGCCAACGGGGAGAGTTCGCGGTCGGTGCCATCCCGGGAGCAGCATGGTCGGCAACCGAGCCGACTCACCCTCCAAATGTCCTATGCCACCACCCTACCCTCACGGGCGGCCGTCCATGCATACCTTTCGGCGCACGTATGAATACAGGCGGCGAGAGGAAGAGACAAGCTTGTGAGGCGATTATTGAACCCCGTCGATGCAAACAAAAAGCCGCCACAGACCGTAAGACCTGCGACGGCTTCGCCTCAATTAATAGTTGAGTAAATACCTGAGCCTATCCCTCGATACGGCTCAAGAACTCACGGGTGCGCTGCTCACGCGGATGGTCGATGACCTGCTCGGCAGGACCCTCCTCGACAATGCGGCCGCCATCCATAAAGACCACGCGGTCGGCAACATCGCGCGCAAACTGCATCGCGTGGGTCACGATCACCATCGTCATATTCTGCGCGGCAAGGTCTTTAATGACACGCAGCACCTCGGCCGTCAGCTCGGGATCGAGCGCCGAAGTCGGCTCATCAAAGAACAGGATCTCCGGATCGAGCGCCAAGGCGCGGGCGATACTCACACGCTGTTGTTGACCGCCCGAAAGCTCACATGGCACCTTGTTCTCGTTGCCCGTAAGCCCCATCTGCGCGATCAACTCACGCGCACGTGCTTCAGCCTGCTCGCGCGGGCGCTTGAGCACGCGAATCGGAGCATCGATGATGTTTTTCATCACGGTATAGTGCGGGAACAGGTTGTAATTTTGGAACACCAGGCCGAATCGCGAGCGTGCCCGCTTGGGCACATCGCCCTTCGCATAGACCGCGCCCGAACCCGCATCCGTCGCAACGGCAAGGTCACCAAACGAGAGTGAGCCTCCGTCGAGTGTCTCGAGCAGCGTGGCACACCGCAGCAGCGTGGACTTGCCGCCACCCGAAGGCCCGATAATCGCCACGACCTCGCCACGCTTGACCTCGAGCGAGATATCCTTGAGCACCTCATTGCCGCCAAACGCCTTGCGCGCGCTTTCGATTTTCATCACTGAGTTAGTCATGGTAATAGTCCAGCTTCTTTTCGGCAGCGCCCAGCAGCATCTCGACGACGAAGTTAAAGACCCAGTAGATTAGCGCCGCGATCGCAAACGGCACCATGCTCACCTGCGAGGCGACCAGCGCCTTGGCCGTCGAGAACATCTCACCCACGCCAATGGCAAACGCCAGCGACGTGTCCTTGACCAGCGTGATGATCTCGTTGCCCATCGCAGGCAGAATACGCTTGGCGACCTGCGGCATCACGATATACAGAAACGTCTGCATGCGCGAATAGCCCAGCACCTCGGCTGCCTCGTATTGACCGCGCGGAATGGACTGCAGGCCCGAGCGATAGATCTCGGCAAAGTAACCGGCGTAGTTGATGATGAACGCCACGACGCACGCCGTCCACTTGGAGTCGGGAGTGAGCGAAATGCCAAACACGTAGTACGGGGCAAAGTAGATGGCAAACATCTGCAGCATGAGCGGCGTGCCGCGCATGACCGAGATATAGATGCGCGCAATCCAGCGAAGCGGCGCGATTTTGCTCATGCGCATAAACGCCACGGGGATTCCCAGCGGAATCGACCCCAGCAGCGTCAGCACAAACAACTGCAAACTGACCAAGAAACCCTGGCCAAGCATCTGTATCATGACCTGAATAGACATTACTTGAGCACCCAATTATCGAAAGATAGACCATAGCTTGAATACTTGTCGCACAGGTCCTTAACCGTGCCGTCCTCGTAGAGCGCCTTGAGCGACTCGGTCACGGCGTCGGCCGACTTGGTGTCGCCCTTCTTAAAGCCGACGGCGTAGTGCTCGCTGGACAGCGGCTCATCAAGCTGCGTATAGGCATCGGGCTTGGCGGCAAGCTGATACTGGGCAATCGAAAGGTCACAAGCCACGGCATCGACCGCGCCGCTCTCGAGCTGCATAAAGGCCGTGTTGTACTCGCCGATCGTGTCGAGCGTGGCAAACGTCGCCGCCAGATCCTTCTGGTCACCCTCGAGCACGTCCTGCGCAGCGGAATCAGTCTGGGTAATCACGGTCTTGCCGGCAAGATCGTCCCAGCCCTTGATGCCCGCATCCTTCTTGACCACCAGCACCTGCTCGTTGAGCATGTACGGCTCGGAGAACGTGTAGTCGTCCTCACGGCCCTCCATGGTAAAGCCGTTCCAGATGCAGTTGATGGCGCCCGAGTTAAGCAGCGTGTCCTTGGCATCCCAATCGATGGCCTCGTATTTGACCTCCCAGCCCTGCTTATCGGCAACAGCCTTGGCAAGATCGAGATCAAATCCGGTGTACTCGCCATCGTCGCCCACAAAGCCGTACGGAGGATAGGACTTATCAAAGCCCACCACGAGCTTCTTGGACTCCGCAGCGCCCTTCACATCCTTGGCCGCGGCAGAACCGGCAGCGGAGCCCTTGCCGGCACCACCGCCGCAACCGACAAGACCAAGGCCAAGCACCGTGGCGAGCGAGCCGGCTAGACCAACAAACTGACGACGAGACATATCGGTGTCCATGGTATTCCCCCTTGATGGCACTTTAGTTAGGTAAAGTGAGTCGTGTAACGTCCAGAATCATACACTCTACCTTGATAAAGTACAAGGGAGAGGTTGCCCGGCGTGGGCGGGGAGCGGCGCGTAATTAAGTTTCCTGCTCTACAGTCCTGCGCAAGACGGAAAGCACATTAAGTGCTTTCCTTTGCGTGCGGAACTCGCGATAAACTTAATTACGCGCCGCTCCCCGCCCACGCCGGGCAAACATCGTTGGACTTATCGCTGACATGAAATGGGCGCTTGCATATCGTCTGCTAACTTGGCACGGTACAATGCTTCCAGATTTCAATTTGTAAATTAGTGGGGTTAATTCATGGCAGAATCTCGTGCGGAGCGTAAGGCTCGTCGTGCTTTGATCGAGGCAGCTGAGGGGTCGGGGGAGAAAAAATCTTCTAAGAAATCCAAGTCGTCTCAGGACGCGAAGGGTAAGTCGGCTAAGGCCAAGCGTCCCGGCTCTCGTCGGAACGAGGATAAGGCATCTCAGAATCGCTCCAAGCGCCCGTATAAGAATCCGGTTCCGTCTGCGCGTAAGGCTGTGGACCCCAAGTCCCCCTGTTCCATCATGAAAGCTTGCGGTGGGTGTACGGCG